>JABMMR010000278.1 GCA_013205525.1 Burkholderiales bacterium
CGCTCTCGGGCAAGGGTTTGAACAAGGCTTTGGCTTTGTCCAGCAAGGCTTGGTCGTCGCTGGCAGCGCCTGCCGCTGTTGCGGCCAATAGCGCCAAACTGCACACCGACACTGCCGTCACCGAAGAAATCAACCATGTCAATTGACGCATCGCAAGCCTTCCAGAAAAACCTGATTAGAACAAACCGGTGATATTGCCTTGCGCGTCCACATCGATGGCATGCGCAGAAGGCACTTTGGGGAGGCCGGGCATGGTCATGACGTCGCCACAAACCATCACAACAAACTCGGCGCCAGCGGCCAAACGCACTTCACGAATATTCATGGTGTGGCCCGAGGGCGCACCCAATAATTTGGGGTCTGTCGAAAAAGAGTATTGGGTTTTGGCAATACAAATCGGGTAATGCCCATAGCCCTGTTCTTGCAATTTGTCGATTTGTCCGCGTATTTTGGCGTCCGCTGAAATGCTTTGGGCACCATAAATTTTTTGCGCCACAGTTTGAGCCTTCTCCCACAGGGTGGCAGTTTCGGGGTAAACAAACTGAAACTGGTTGGGGTTTTCGCACAAAGCCACCACCGCATGAGCCAATTCGACCGCGCCAGCGCCGCCCTCGGCCCAGTGCTTGGCCACCACCACTTGGGCGCCATAGGCTGCGCAAGCTTTTTCAAGCAAACTAATCTCGGCTGCCGTGTCTTCGGTGCGGTGGTTGATGGCCACCACGCAAGGCAGACCGTAATGGTTTTTGATGTTGGCCAAATGCCGTTCGAGGTTGACCATGCCTTTTTGCAATGCCTCTAGGTTTTCTGCGCCCAACTCTTTGACGCCCACGCCACCGTGGTATTTCAATGCGCGAACGGTCGCCACCAGCACCACCGCCGAGGGCTGTAAGTTGGCTTTACGGCATTTGATGTCGATGAATTTTTCAGCGCCCAAGTCGGCACCAAACCCCGCTTCAGTGACCACGTAGTCGGCCAACTTCATGGCCGTGGTGGTGGCGATCACCGAGTTGCAGCCATGGGCAATATTGGCAAATGGGCCGCCATGAATAAAAGCGAGGTTGTTCTCTAAAGTTTGGGCGATATTGGGGGCCAAGGCGTCTTTGAGCAATGCCGCCATCGCGCCGTGCGCTTGCAAATCACTGGCTAAAACTGGCGCGCCTTCGAGGCTGTAAGCCACCACTATGCGACCCAAGCGGGTTTTCAAGTCGGCCAAACTGGTGGCCAAACAGAAAATTGCCATCACTTCCGAAGCCACCACGATATCGAAACCGTCTTCGCGTGGCACGCCGTTGGTTGTACCGCCCAAGCCCACGACCATTTGGCGCAAAGCGCGGTCGTTCATGTCCATCACCCGCTTCCACACGATGCGACGGGTGTCCATATTGAGGGTGTTGCCGTGGTGGATATGGTTGTCAAGCATGGCCGACAACAGGTTGTGGGCTAAGGCAATCGCACCGAAGTCGCCGGTGAAGTGAAGGTTGATGTCCTCCATGGGCACCACTTGTGCCATGCCACCACCCGTGGCGCCACCCTTCATGCCAAACACGGGACCCAAGGAGGGTTCGCGCAGGCAGATCAGGCTCTTCTTGCCGATCTTGCACAAGGCGTCGCCCAAGCCCACCGTGGTGGTGGTTTTGCCCTCACCTGCGGGTGTGGGTGAAATGGCAGTCACCAAGATGAGTTTGCTGCCTTTTTTAGGTGGCAAACTGGCGATGTGCTTCAAAGACAGTTTGGCTTTGTGGTGACCATAGGCATACAAATGGTCATCGGAGATGTTCATATGCTGCTTGACCAACTCGGGGATTCGATGGAGGCTGGCGGCTTGGGCGATTTCAATGTCACTTCGCATGATGGTGTCTTGGTTAAAAATAAACAGACCGCAGAGTTTACAAGCACCGCTTTGACTTAGCGCAAAATAATTGGGGTCAGACCCTGATTTAATCAGGGAATCTGACCCAATCAATGATGGAGATATGCATGAAAAAATACTTGCTGCTTTGGGCCTTGTTGGTCGTCCCTGGGGCTTATGGCCAGTCTAGGCTGGATGTCGCATTTACTTGGAACATCAGCCACCGCTGCTCGCCGGTGTCGCCTGAGATTCGCCTTAAAGACATCCCCTCTGGCACAACCACCATTCGGGTGAAGATGACCGACTTGGACCAAAAAGACGACGACCATGGTGGTGGCGACATCAGCCAAAGTGAGCCTTTTGGCGGCAGTTTCACCATCGCCCCCGGCGCTTTGAAAGCTTACAAAGGCCCCTGCCCTGAAAACTTCACCAC
>JABMMR010000279.1 GCA_013205525.1 Burkholderiales bacterium
AGGCCAGAGCTCGCTATGGCGATGAAGCCGCAGAGCTGCATGTGGTCAAACTTTTAGAGGAACGAGTGGGCTTGCTGCTGCGCCCACCACACGGTCAGTCCGTCAACACCTGAACATGGGGGAGAACAGATGAGTCGACAGCCTGAACTGCTGCAAGAAGCGATGCGTCACATGCCCCAAGGTGTCGCAGAAAACTACCGCTACTGGGGCCCAGACCGCACCGTTTTCATTCAGCGAGCCAAAGGCTGCGAGTTGGTGGATGTGGATGGCAAAACTTATGTCGACTTCCGCTTGGGCTATGGGCCCGTGATACTGGGCTATGGCGACGAGCGGGTTGACCGTGCGGTGATTGCCCAAATTCAAAGCGGTGGCACCTTAACGGGTTTTGCCACCGAACTCGACACCATGGTGGTTCAGCAAATCAAGGCCCTGTGCCCGCAGATAGAGAAGATGCGCTTTGCCAACTCGGGCACCGAGGCGGTAATGGGTGCAGTGCGCACCGCCCGCGGCTTCACAGGTAGGCAGCGCATGGCGACCGTGGAAGGCGGTTTTCACGGCTTGGTTGATGAGTTGATGTGGAAGTCCGACATAGAGAACTGGGACACCCGCAGCGGCCTAGCGCCCAAGGTCATTCCTTTCGGTGCTGGCATACCTGCCAAAACCCATGACTTGGTCGACATCATTGGCTTGAACGACTTTGCGGCACTGGAAGATTTGTTCGTACGCCATGACCATCAATTGGCTTGCGTGGTGCTCGAACCCATCATTGGCAACGCGGGCAGCATTGCGGCGAGTCAGTCTTGGTTGCAGCGCTTACGCGACTTGTGCACGGCCCACAGCACCTTGCTGATCATCGATGAAGTGAAATCTGGGTTTCGCGTCGCTAAAGGGGGCGCTCAATCCTTATACGGTATTTACGCGGACTTGACGACCTATGCCAAGGCCATGGGCAACGGTTACCCCGTGGCAGCTTTTGGTGGCAGAGCCGATGTAATGGATGTGGTGGGTGCCAACGCTGGCGCAGTGGTGCATGGCGGCACCTACACCGCCAATTTGGTGGGTTTGAGCGCTGCGCACTGCACCTTGGAAATATTGGCTAACACCGACGCTTTGCAAACTGTACACCAGGTGGGTGAGCGGGTGCGCGATGTGTTGGGGCGGGTGTTCACACAAGCAGGTATTGAACACACTTTTGCAGGGCCGGCTTCTATGCTCGGCATCCACTTCACAGCCAGCGTGCCCCAAACCTACCGAGATTGGCGCAAGACCAACAGCGCTTTGTACCAAGCGTTTTGTTGGCAGTTGATCGAGCGCGGCGTCATGCTTGAGCCCGACTCCCGTGAGCCTTGGTTTTTCTGCGAAGCGCACCAGCACATGGATTTGGCTTGGTTGGAAGATGTGGCCACGCAATCTATAGCTGCAGCCTTGTCTGCCAAGCCTTAAAGCCCAGCGTATCATGCAAGTCAAACTATTTTAAGGAGATTGCCATGCGACTGATATTGAGTTCTATGTGGGTGCTATTTGCTTTAACTTTTCTGCCCTCAGCGCATGCCGCAGGCGGTGCTTGCAGTCCCATCAGCAGGGAAGAGGCTTTGAAGGCTGAAGACGCCCGCTATGCGGCTCAATTGGGCGACGACTATGTCACCATGGATAAGCTTTTTTCTCCTGAATTGGTCTACATTCACTCCAATGCGGAGTTGGACAGCAAAGCTTCATTCATAGAGTCTATGCATTCGGGCGCTGTGAAATACAAGGCCATGCGTCGTTCTGATGTGACGGTACGAAACTTTGGTTGCATCGCCATCATCAACGGCATGGGCAATTACGATGTGCTTTTCAAAGGTAACGATCTCAAAGTTGCTTTGCGCTTCACCAGCATTTGGCAAAAAACCAATGACACTTTGCAATTTGTTTCTTGGCAGTCGACCAGGATTCCCTGATATGCGCTATCTGCACACCATGGTGCGTGTCACCGATTTGGAGGCTTCGCTGAAGTTTTACCGTGATGCCTTAGGACTCGATGTGGTTCGCCAAAAAGATGTGCCAACAGGGCGTTTCACATTGGTGTTTTTGGCCGCACCTAGCGACCACAGCGCCCAAGTCGAACTCACCTACAACTGGGACCACGAGGTCTTGCAAGGTGGTCGTAATTTCGGTCACTTGGCTTATGCGGTAGAAAACATTTACGCCAGTTGTGAGCGTTTACAAAAACATGGGGTGACAATTTTGCGCCCCCCACGCGATGGTTATATGGCGTTTGTGCGGTCCCCCGACCACATCTCTGTGGAGTTGCTGCAAGCCCATGCGCCACTGCCCCCCGCTGAACCTTGGGCGTCCATGCCCAACACCGGCCAATGGTAGAAGCCTCAGAGCAGGCAGCGGCGCGGCAACTTTTGTCAGCGTGGCAGACGCCGCGTCAAATCAACTTTATCGAAGAAGCTGTGCGCCCCCTAACCCGAGGGGAGGGATATGCTGTTCAGCGGGCTTTCTTGGTAGCCACTGGCGACAAGCCCATGGGTTGGAAAATTGCAGCCACCAGCGCCGCAGGTCAACAGCATATTGGCGTGAGCGGTCCAATGGCGGGGCGCTTGCTGGCGTCTAGGTGCTTGCCCGATGGTGCAACGGTTTCCATGCGGGGCAATGTCATGCGGGTGATAGAAGCCGAATTTGCTTTTTGTATGGGTTCAGATGTCACGCCCCAAGGCTCAAATCCTCTGACGGTAGAACAGGTCATGACGCAGGTGAATGATTTGCATTTGGCCATTGAAATTCCCAATTCCCGTTACCAAGACTTTCTCACGGCTGGTGAGGCGCAGTTGATTGCTGACTTTGCCTGCGCCAGTTACATGGTGCTGGGGGCGGCCATCACCACCGAGTGGCGCGATGTGGACCTTGCTGCGCAGGTGGTGCAAGTCAGTCGCGAGGGTCAAGTGATTGCTCAAGGGCTGGGTGCCAATGCGCTGGGTGACCCGCGGGTGGCACTGACTTGGTTGGCCAACGAACTCATCAGCCACGGCATGCATTTGCACAAAGGTGAGGTGGTCATCACGGGTACTTGTGTGGTTCCCGTGTCGGTGCAGGAGGGTCAAACTCTCAGCGCGCAGTTCCCCGGCTTGGGTGAGGTTTGTGTCGCCATAACACTGTGAGCGCAACAGAACCTTTCGATCCGCAACTGCTGTCGCAAGTTGCCGCTTTGCCGCCTTTGCCAGGCGTTTACCGTTACTTTGATGCCGATGGCCAAGTGCTTTATGTGGGCAAGGCCAATCACTTAAAGAAACGCGTCAGCAGCTACTTCCAAAAAAACCATGGCGGTACCCGCATCGGCCATATGGTGAGCAAAATTGCCAGTCTTGAGACCACCGTGGTGCGCTCTGAGGCCGAGGCCTTGCTGCTGGAAAACAACCTCATCAAAAGCCTCAAGCCGCGCTACAACATTTTGTTTCGTGACGATAAAAGCTATCCTTATTTGAAAATCACCCGCGCCCAACATGGCGAAGTTGACAGCTTGGGGCATCCCCACCCCAAGGCCGCGCCCAGGGTGGTGTATTACCGTGGCGCGGTCGACAAATACCATGAATACTTTGGTCCTTATCCCAGCGTATGGGCGGTTCGTGAAGCGATTCAACTGATTCAAAAAGTCTTTCGTTTGCGGGCCTGCGAAGACACGGTGTTTCGCAATCGACATCGGCCTTGTTTGCTGCACCAGATCAAGCGCTGCTCGGCGCCTTGCGTGGGCAAGATCAGTCTGGAAGATTACCAACGCGACGTGCAAAGCGCCTGTGACTTGTTGCAAGGCCATACCCACGACGTGATGCAGTCCTTAGAGACTCGCATGCTGGCCTATGCAGAGCGTTTGGAGTTTGAGCAAGCCGCCGAGGTACGCAACCAAATCAGTGCTTTGTCCAAAGTCTTGCACCAGCAAGCCGTGGACACCGTAGACGACCGCGACGTGGATATCTTGGCTGTGGTGGTGCAAGCGGGAAAAGCCTGTGTCAACTTGGCCATGGTGCGCGGCGGACGCCATTTGGGGGACAGCCCCTACTTTCCCACCCATGCAGAAGGGGCCGAACCGGTTGAGGTGTTGGAGGCCTTTCTCAGCCAGCATTATTTGGATGTGCCACTGCCCCCCACACTCATCACCAACCACGCAGTAGACAAATCTTTGGTGAGTGCTTTATCAGTCCAGACAGGGGTGAAGTTGCATCTCATCCACCAACCGCGTGAGCAGCGCAAAGTGTGGCTGGAAATGGCGCAACAAAACGCCGCTTTGAAATTGGCACGCTTGCTGGCTGAAGAGGGCTCTCAGCAGTCGCGCACACGCGCCTTGGTGGATGCACTCGATATGGCGGTGGAAGATTTGGACAGCCTGCGTATTGAGTGCTTTGACATTTCCCATACAGCGGGGGAGGCGACCCAAGCCTCTTGCGTGGTATTTCACCACCACAAAATGCAAGCCAGTGAATACCGCCGCTACAACATCGAGGGCATCACCGGTGGTGATGATTACGCCGCCATGCGGCAAGTGCTGACACGCAGATACACCAAACTGGCTGAGGCGGTGCGTTTGGGAGAAGCGCGTTTTCCAGACTTGGTGTTGATCGATGGCGGTAAAGGGCAAATCAGCATGGCTCGGTCGGTGTTTGTGGAGCTGGACTTGGATGTGTTGCGTTTGGTGGGTGTTGAAAAAGGCGAGGGCCGTAAAGTCGGCTTGGAGGAGTTGGTGTTTGCTGACGAGCGACCCAAACTCAGCCTCAATGCAGATTCGGCAGCCCTCATGCTGGTGGCACAAATTCGCGACGAGGCCCACCGTTTTGCTATTACCGGTATGCGGGCGAAAAGAGCCAAAGTACGAACGGGTGGCAGTTCTTTAGAGGATATCGCTGGTGTGGGCCCTAAAAAGCGAGCTAAGTTATTGCAGCGTTTTGGCGGTGTGCGTGGTGTGGCGCACGCCAGCGTGCAAGATTTGTGCACGGTTGAAGGCATTTCGCCCGAACTGGCGCAAGCCATTTACGCATCTCTTCGTTAGCTCAGTTGCCCATAGCCTCGGCAATACGCTGTACAGTTAAATCGGGGTTCAGCAGATGGGCAAACTCATAGACGAAGTTGCGTAAGTAAGCGCTTTTCTTAAAAGCAACCCGAGCGGTATTGATACCAAACAACTTGCCTGCGGGCCGCACCACCAAATCAGTGTCTGAGGCATCGCGCACTGCCATCTCTGCCACGATGCCCACACCCAGCCCCAAGCGTACATAGGTTTTGATCACGTCAGAGTCAATGGCTTCCAAAGCAATGCGCGGCGTCAAATGCGCTGCGGCAAAAGCTTTGTCTATCCGCGTGCGGCCCGTGAACGAGGGGTGGTAGGTGATGATGGGCTCAGCTGCCAAGTCTTGGAGTTGCAGGTCTTCCACCCCAGCCAAAGGGTGGTCTTTGGGCAAAACCAGCACATGTTCCCATTCGTAGCAAGGCAAAGTCACGAGGTCCGGGTAGTCGACCAAGGATTCAGTGGCAATGCCTATCTCAGCGGTTTCATCCATCACCATGCGAGCCACTTGATCGGGCGCGCCTTGGTGCAGGCTGACATTCACTTTGGGATAGGTTTTACGCAGTTGGGCCACGGGCACGGGCAGCACATACCGCGCTTGGGTGTGTGTGGTGGCAATCGACAAAGTGCCCGAGTCTTGCGTGCTGTATTGGTCGCCAATGCGCTTGAGGTTGCTCACCTCACGCAAAATAATTTCTATGCTTTTCAGCACATGCTGGCCTGGTTCGGTAATGCGCTTTAAACGTTTGCCGTGGCGACCAAAGATTTCTATACCCAACTCGTCTTCCAATTCCAATATTGCCTTGGACACCCCGGGCTGGGAAGTGTGCAAGGCTTTGGCCACCTCGGTCAAATTGAGGTTGCGTCTAACCGTTTCTTGTACAAATCGGAATTGGTGTAGGTTCATGGCTTTTTAGATATATCAAAAGCCTTTATTATGCCAATTCGTTTCGATCAAACTGGGTTTTGCCAGCCTTTGATGGCTATTTGCGCCATTAAATCAAGTAAATCGGGATGCTCTCCAATCGCTGGCAAAGGTTCAAATGTAATCAGGGGGTGCTGATCGATCAGGCTTTGCAACATGCTTGGGAGGTCTTCACGCACGTGTTTGCCTACGCCTAAAAACATAGGCACCACGCGGACCTCGGTGCAGCCGTCGTCGACCAGTTGCTGCACCGCAGCGTCCAAGCTTGGGCTGCTTAACTCTAGGTAAGCGCAAGTCACGCGGGCACTGGGCAAATGCTGTGCGACCCGTTGCGCCACGGCTTGCATGGGCAGGTGCCACAGGGGGTCTCTTGAGCCATGGGCAAACAAAACAATGGCTCGCATCAATGCCTCAACACCAGCCAGCTAAACGCAAGCAAAGAAATCAACATATAGATGATGCCAGGGGTGGCTGCCGCCAACCACGGCGCCCAAGCATTTAAATTGCCGATATGTCCAAAGACGTTGTTCAGCAAGAAAAAACTGATGCCAATCAGTATGCCCAAAAACACCACGCTGGTGATTGGGGTGCTGCGCAAATGCAGATACGCAAATGGCAGAGCCAAAAAGACCATGACCAAGCAACTTAAAGGATAAAAAATCTTTTTCCAAAACTCAATTTCATAGCGTTGCGAGGATTGGTTGTTCAAACTCAAATGTTGTATGTAGCGAAACAAGTCTATGGTCGCCATGCGCTCGGGCTTAAGTAAGGCGACAGAGACCATTTCTTGGCTCATTTGGCTTGGCCAGCGTAAGTCAGCCAGTTGCTCGCGGTGAAGGGCTTGCATGCCGCTTTGTGCCGAGTTGAAGTGGTCAAGCGATACATTTTGAAGTAGCCAAGCATCACCTGAGTCTTCAAACAAGGCTTTTTCAGCACGAATCATGGTGCTGAGGCGGCCCGTGGCGTCAAACGCAAAAATACGGATTTGCCCCATTTCCAATTGCGGATTGAATGACAGCACATTCACCACGCTATGGCCCTTGTCTTGGTTTTCTTTCAGCCATGCGCCTGTGACGCCTTGGGTATAGGCAACCCCTAAATACCGGGTGCGAAGTAACTGAGCCAACCTGCTGCTTTGAGGCGCAAGATAGTCTCCAATCACAAAGGTCAGAACCACAAAAGCAATGCCCAGACCCATGAGGTTTTGCAAGGCTAATTTGGGTCCCATGCCACTGGTGCGCAAGATGGTGAACTCAGAGCTTTGCGAAAATCGGGACATGACAAAGATCGTGCCTATCAAAACCGTGATGGGCAGTAATTCATAAATATGCGCAGGCACCATTAAAAAGACATAGGCCAAGGCATGCTCCAAAGAATAACCAGGTCCAATGCCTTTACCGATCCACCTCAACTCATCGGCAAGATCAAAGAAGAAAAACAAGCCCACAAAACCTGCAGTAGCAAAGCTGACCTTCGCCAAGACTTGGGTGTAGATCATGCGTTGAATGGTTTTCAAGCAGCGCCCCTCTTGAGAAAAGAAATTCTGTAGATGATTTGCAGCCAGTGGGTCTGCTCGCTACGCCACCATAAACCGATCAAGCTCAGAACAGCTACCGGCCCATGCAAAATCAACATGGCACTCGCCATCCCCCATTGGCCAGAGGCCACCGCATTGCGGCTGACATTGATAAGGTTGTAGTAAATGAAAAAAGTCAGCATAGCCATCACCAAAGAGCCGGTTCTACCGGTACGCGGATTGACATAAGGAATGGCCACGCCAAGCAAAACCAGGTTGAAAGCACCCAAGGCCAAACCGACACGCCAAGTCAGTTCGCCCAAATTGACAGGGATTGGCTTGTTGATCAGATCCCAGGGCATGGCAGATTGGGCTTCTATCTCACTTAATTCAATAGCTGTGTCTCCCAGCTTGGCACCGTGTTGTTTGAATTCAATGACCTTGATTTCGTTTTTGAGAGGGTTGATTTCTATGCGTTGCCCATCCTTGAGCACCAAATAACGATCTTCACCTTTGAACTCGACTTTACCGGTTTGCGCGCTGGTGATGGTTTGCAGTTCCTTTTCTTGCGCAGCAATAAAAATATGTGTGCCTTCGAGGTCTGAGGGACTGTTTTTATCGATAAAAAAAACGCGGCTGCCACTGGCAGACTCTTGAAATTGCCCAGGCTTGACGCGCTCGAGATCGCCACGTTTTTCATAGCGCTCACGAATTTCATGGGTTTGCGCATTGGTCCACGGCCAGACAAGCAGTGCCAATAAAGCGACCACCAGCAACACGGGGGCGGCAAATACCAATGCTGGCTTGACCAGTCCCACCGAGCTTTTGCCACTTGACTGCCAAATCACCATCTCGCTGTCGGCGTACATTCGCGACAAAGTCGCAACAGACGCGATGTACAAAGCCAGGGTAATGATGGTGTGCATATTGCCCAGCACGGTGTATCCCAGCACCAAGGAAACCTCGCCAGGGTCAATATTGCCGCGCGAGGCCTGCCCCAAGGTACGAATCAAAAGCACGGTCATCACGATGCTGATTAAAACAACCGAGGCGGCCCAAAAATAGCGCGACATCTCAGCGCGGAATGTGGAATGGAATAACATAAGCCTTAAATGTAAGGGCTGAACGATGATCTTTGAACTCCAATCGCTTTCTTGGGCAAAAGCTGCCACTCTCAAAACAGATGCCTTGCTGGTCTTGGTGGCAGAGGGGCAAAAACAGGAGGTAGGGCTGCTCTCGAGTATGTTGGACCAAGCCCAAAAAACGGGGGATTTCAATTCATCCTCCGGTCAGTGCATGCTCTGGTGGAAGCCGCCTGGCCTTGCCGCACTTCGTTTGGTACTGGTCGGTATTGGCAAAGGTCGTGCCCAAGATGTCCGCCAAGGTGTGGCTGCGGGTATCAGCGCCTTGAAGAAATCCAAATCCTCTTCTGTCACGCTGCTGCTGCAAGCCGCCCAGACCGAGCACTTGGTGGTGGCGGCCCAAGCTGCGGCCGACAGTGCTTATGTTTACACCGCCACCAAGCCCAGCGCCAAGGCCTTGAGCTTCAAAAAAATCATTTTGGGTGTTCCGCAAGCAGCCCCATTGAAAGCCTCATTTGAATTGGCCAAAGCGCAAATCGCCGGCGTCAGCTTGGCTCGCGAGTGGGGCAACCGTCCTGCCAACCATGCAACCCCCGACCATTTGGCGCAGGTCGCTAAACAAATCGCCAAGCATTCCCGGGTGTCTTGTGAAGTGCTTGGCTTGAAAGAGGTCACCAAATTGGGCATGGGCTCGTTTGCTGCAGTCGCTCAAGCCTCGGCGCAACCTCTGCGTTTTATCGTCTTGAAATACAAAGGTGCGGCAGATTCACAAGCCCCTACCGTGTTGGTGGGCAAGGGCATCACTTTTGACACCGGTGGTATTTCCCTCAAGTCCGGTCCGGGCATGGATGAGATGAAGTTTGACATGTGTGGTGCCGCCAGTGTGCTGGGAACTTTCGAAGCTTTGGCGCTGCTCCAACCGGCCATCAATGTCGTCGGCTTGATTGCCGCCTGCGAAAACATGCCAGGCGGTAAAGCCTTGAAACCTGGCGATGTGGTGACCAGCATGAGCGGACAAACCATAGAGATTTTGAACACCGATGCCGAGGGCCGTTTGATTTTGTGTGATGCCCTGACCTATGCCAAGCGTTTCAAACCCAGCGCCGTGATCGACATCGCTACTTTGACCGGCGCCTGTGTGATTGCGCTTGGCCATTTGCGCAGCGGTTTGTATGCGACGGATGAAAAATTGGCAGGCGCACTGCTTGCTGCTGGAGAGCGCACCTTAGATTTGTGCTGGCGCATGCCTTTGGATGAAGAATATGCGGAAGGTTTGAAGTCCAATTTCGCCGATGTCGCCAATATCGCCGACCGTTCAGCAGGATCAGTTACAGCAGCTAAATTTTTGCAGCGCTTTGCCACTGATTTTCCTTGGGCGCATTTGGACATAGCTGGTACAGCTTGGAAGAGCGGGGCGGCCAAGGGCGCGACGGGGCGTCCCGTACCCGCACTGTTGTCCTATTTGGTCAGCCAACAAGCCATTGCCAAAAAATGACTGAAGTGGCTTTTCATTTCAATGTGCCGGACAAGATGAACTATGTCTGCCGGATGTTGCGAAAAGCCAGCCAAGCCAAAGCGCGGGTGGTGGTTTCAGGGCCCCCCGAGGAATTGCAAAGCCTTGATGAAGCCCTTTGGACATTTTCAGCTCATTCATTCATTGCACATTGCTGGTCTACAGATGACTTCACCAAAACTCAATTGAGTTGCGTTGTTTTGCAACCTACTGAAGCAGAAACGTCGCAAATAACCGCACCCCTGCCACACCATGAGATATTGCTCAATTTAGCGCCTTCTATGCCTGAAGGTTATGAGACTTTCGAGAGGGTAATTGAAGTGGTTGGTTTAGCTGAAGAAGACAAAAACCATGCCCGCGAACGATGGAAAACCTATTCTCAACGAGGCTATACCTTGGTTAAACATGACCTCAATGCAAAAAGCGTTGCGGCATGACTCGCCCCGACATCATCAAATCCCCCGTGCCCATGCTGACCGAGGTTGTGCAAATTAATGGCAGTTTGCGCCCTGCCGTGTTGCCTTGGGCGAACGCGCCAGTAGCCGGCAAAGACCTTGGTCTTCCAGCCGATCTGCCCGATCAAGAAGCCTTAGCCCAAAAGGTGATTGAAAGAGTGGAAACCCAATTGGCTCAATTGATTCCCGAGTTATTGCGTCAGTCGGTAGATGATGTGATCCGCGAGCATTTGGGCGATCAGCCTAAAAATCCCTGATTTTTTTGTAAATAGGCCAAAAAGCTTGAACTTTTAGGTTATCTTGTAGCTTCATCATTTTTTGGAGATTCCCTGTGAAACTTAAATTAATTACTGCCTTGGTCTTAGGCCTTGTGTCCTCTTTGAGCATGGCGCAAGAAGTCATCAAGATTGGTCATGTTGCGCCACTCAGTGGCGCTATTGCCCACTTGGGCAAGGACAATGAATACGGTGCGCGTTTGGCGATTGAAGAACTCAATGCCAAAGGCGTGTCTATCGGTGGTAAAAAAGTCAAGTTTGAACTCTTGGCCGAGGATGATGCTGCCGATCCCAAGCAAGGTACGGCTGTTGCGCAAAAATTGGTTGACTCCAAAGTCAATGGCGTTGTCGGCCACTTGAATTCCGGCACCTCTATTCCTGCCTCGAAAATTTACAGCGATGCAGGTATTCCCCAAATTTCGCCTTCATCAACCAACCCCAAGTTCACACGCCAAGGTTACAAAACCACCTTCCGCGTGGTGGCTGACGATGTGCATTTAGGTGGCACCTTGGGCCGCTTTGCCATTGGTGAACTCAAAGCCAAGAGCATTGCGGTGATCGATGACCGTACCGCTTACGGCCAGGGGGTGGCTGACGAATTTGAAAAGGCCGCCAAAGCAGCCGGTGCCACTGTGGTGGGTCGTGAGTTCACCACCGACAAATCCACCGATTTCACCGCCATCTTGACCACAATCAAAGGCAAAAAACCCGATTTGGTGTTCTTTGGTGGCATGGATGCGGTTGCCGGTCCCATGATCAAGCAAATGAAGTCTCTGGGTTTGAATGCCAAGTTTGTCGGTGGTGATGGTATTTGTACCAATGAAATCATCAAACTCGGTGGCGATGCGGTTGGTAACAACCAAGTGTTTTGCGCTGAAGCCGGTGGTATTGATGAAAAATCAAACGCTGCGTTCAAGGCTAAATTCAAGAAGCGTTTCAATGTTGACGTACAGATCTACGCGCCTTATGTCTATGACTCAGTCAACTTAATGGTTGATGCTATGGTGAAAGCCAATTCATCTGACCCAGCCAAATACCTGCCGGTGTTGGCCAAAACTGCTGGCTACAAGGGCGTCACAGGCGACATTGCTTTTGATGAAAAAGGCGACATTAAAAATGGTGCTTTGACTTTGTTCACCTACAAGGCTGGCAAGCGCGAATTGCTCAAAATCGTTCGTTAACGCTACTTGAGCAGAAGTTCCCAATGGGTCTTTTGCCAAGCAATCACTTCTTGCTGCAACAGATGTTGGGACTGGGGGAAGCGCTGTGGCCACAGCGCTTCTATCCTTAATTCAAAACGGTTGGCTTGCTTGTCTGACAGGCGAAGTTGTAGTTTTTTATAGTCCGGTTCCCGCCTAGCGTGGCAAACAATGACCGCCAATCGCAGACACATCAGTTGATAAGCAAAACCTTCATCACTGAAGTCTGTTTCTAATTTCTTCAGTTTTCCTTTGTGCCCAAGCACCAATAAACTCAGCCTGTGTAATTCATACAGAGCAAACCCCGGCGCATCGGTGTTGTCCAAAATATAGGCACTGTGTTTGTGTGAATCGGTGTGCGAAATTTGCGCTCCAATTTCATGCAATTGAGCCGCCCAATCGAGTTTTTTCAAGAGTCTGTTCCAGTCAAGACTGCTGTGTTTAGAAGCTTGCAATTGAAGAAGAAAATAGCAAGCTACTTTGCTGACTCTTTTGGCTTGCTCTGCGTCGGCTTGGAACTCTTTTTGCAAACCTAAAACGGTGATCGCGCGGGTGTCTTTGGTGTCGTCTTCCCGCTCAATCAAGTCATACAGCAAGCCATGGCGTAAAGCGCCCGGGGTGACCTGTAACTCCTCGATTTGGAACAATTCCAAAACCGCATACAAAATGGCCAAACCACCGCCTATGACAGCTCGACGATCTTCTTTTAAACCCTCCATTCGCAAGTGGTCTACATGACCTATGCGAATGAGGTGGCGCTTCAACCATTCCAAGGATTCCAAGGTGATGGTTTTGTCCGACCAGCCAGCGCCACCCAAGACTTCCGCCACGGCACTGACCGTGCCTGAGGAGCCAAAGGCGGTATCCCACGCTTTTTGGGGGAATTTTTCTACAGCTTCTTCCAACACAGCCTTGGCTGCCACCTCTGCCTTGTGAAAGGCGGATGGAGTGAGTTCACCTTGGGCAAAGTATTTAAGACTGGAAGAAACGCTCCCGAGTCGGTAGCTTTCAAGCAAAGACGGGTCTTGCCTGACACCCAATATAAATTCGGTTGACCTGCCGCCAATATCAATGACCAAGCGGCGTTCATCTGTCTGCGGTAAAAAATGCGAAACACCCTGATAGATGAGACGGGCTTCTTCGCGTCCAGAGACTACTTCAATAGGAAAACCAAGTAACTCATGGGCCTTGGCCAAAAAAACATGTCTGTTTTTAGCTTCTCTCAAGGTCTGGGTTGCCACTGCCCTGACCTCATTGGGTTTGAAGCCAGCCAATCGCTCAGCAAAACGCGCCAGACATTCCCAGCCACGCTCCATGGCTTCCGTGCCGAGGTTACGTTCTTCATCCAATCCGCTGCCCTGACGAACGGCTTCCTTGATGTACTCTGAACGCTGAATCAAGCCATGGCTGTAGCGACAAATCTCTAAGCGAAAGCTGTTAGACCCAAGGTCAACGGCAGCCAACATGGTTCCATTTTTCATGATTCTGTCATGGTGATAATCAAAATTGCATGTAAATATGAGTATATTTTTACTATAATCATTTCAGTAAGGTGTTTATTATGTGTCGAAAACATGACTTATTAATGACAAATAGAGGGTTAATTTTTCAATTTAGACATATTTAATCATTTTAAAATATCATTATTAGGGCCATATTTGAATAATTTATAACTCAAATTTTGTATTATTTACCTTGGCTGCTACTTTGTAGACACGATACTGTCATATTCCCTTCTTAGAGTGTTGAGAGGTTGGTAATTATCAGAGTAGTTCAATTCTTTTTAAGGAGAAAAAATGTTTCATTTGAAGTCATGGCTTATTGCCGCAGGTTTTTCAGCTGCATCCATGTTGTCTTTGGC
>JABMMR010000280.1 GCA_013205525.1 Burkholderiales bacterium
CTGCTCAGAAAAAACCTTAGCTTAGTCCTTTGCTGCATGCTCGGCATTGCCTTGCAGCCAGCGGGGGCTATGGATACCCAGGCTCCACAAGCGCAAATTGTGCGCATCTCGGACCAGTCCTCCGCCAGCATGGCGCAACTGTTGAAAGACCTTGGCGACGCTGATGTGGCGGTGTTGGGCGAAATCCACGACAACCCGCTCCACCACCAACTGCGCGCAGATTTGCTGCGGAAATTGTCCCCCGCGAGTAAAACGGTGGTAGCCGAACATCTCAACTGGCGCCAGCGTTTTGAGCCTCAAGCCGAGTTATTGACAGGCTTGCAAGCCGCCGGTTTCGATGCCAAAGCCTGGGCTTGGCCTTTGCACCAAGCGCTGTTTGAAGCTGTCCATGCGATGAAGATGCCGCTGATGGGAGGCAATTTGCCCAGCGCCTCCATCAAAGAGGTGTTTAAAACCCAGGGCGCAAGCCTGCCAGAGCCGGTTCGGGCGGTGCTGGCGAAAGCGCCTTTCGACGCCAGCCAGCGCCAAGCCATGGAGCAAGAAATTAACCAAGGCCACTGCGGTGCCATGCCGTCCAGCATGTTCGAAGGCATGGCGGCGGTGCAGCGTGGCCGCGATGCCGCCATGGCCGAAGTCGCACTCGCACACCTGCCAAGCATTGTGGTGGCGGGCAATGGCCACGCTTGGAAGCACTTGGGCGTGCCCTTTGCTGTGTACAAGGCAGCACCCCAACTGCGGGTTTTAAGCGTGCTGTTCATGGAGTGGGACGACACACGGCCCAGCACAGAGAAACAGGCTTTTTTGGAGGAGTTAAAGCCCCAAGCCGACTATGTGTGGCTCACGCCACCTCAAGCCAGAGACGACCCCTGCGAGACTTTACGCAAGAAATAAGCCTTCCAGTTTTCGTGCATCGGCGCAAAAAGCCCTGATGCCTTCGGCCAATTTATCGCTGGCCATGGCGTCTTCATTCAAGGCATAGCGAAATTGTGTTTCGTTCAAAGCCACACGCTCTATGGGCGACTGCCTTGACAACTCAACACTCAGTGCTGGCGAAAGCGCCGCGGTCTGCGCTTGCAACTGCGCAAGCAAATCTGGCGCGATGGTGAGCAAATCGCAACCCACCAGCGCGGTTATTTGGCCGATGTTGCGAAAACTCGCGCCCATCACTTCGGTAGCGATGCCATGCTGCTTGTAGTAGTTGTAAATCTGGCGAACGCTTTGCACGCCCGGATCGTTCACACCGGCGCGCGAGTCTTCGTCCCAAGTTGCACCCGCTGCCTTTTTGTGCCAGTCGTAAATACGCCCCACAAACGGCGAAATGAGTTTTACCCCTGCTTGGGCGCAAGCCACGGCTTGTTCAAATGCAAACAACAAAGTGAGGTTGGTGTGTATGCCTTCTTGCTCAAGCGCGTGCGCGGCTTGTATACCTTCCCAGGTGGCGGCGATCTTGATCAAGACCCGCTCTTGCGTGTTGATGCCCAGCGCTTGGTACAACTGGGTGATGCGCCGCGCACGCGCAAGGGTGGCGTTGGTGTCGAAGCTTAAACGCGCATCGACTTCGGTAGACACCCGCCCAGGCAACAAAGACAATATTTCGCAACCAAAACGCACCAGCAAGCGGTCCATGGTTTCATCGAATGCCGCCTTGGGGTGCTGCGACAAGGTTTCATCCAACAGCGCTCGGTAGACGGGCATTTGCACGGCTTTGAGAATCAGCGAGGGGTTGGTGGTGGCGTCGGTCGGCTGGTATTGGGCGATTTGATGAAAGTCGCCGGTGTCAGCCACCACGGTGGTGAATTGCTTTAAAGCATCGAGTTGGTTCATCCCCAGATTATCTCTTGGGCATTTTGCACAAACCTGTCATACCTTCGGTCGGCAATACCGCTACAGTCTGCAACATGAAAAACATTTTGGTCTTAGGTGCAAGCGGCTTTGTCGGCCGCCATGTGTGTGAAGCGCTCAACCGCGCTGGCCTGCACATCACGGCGCCCACCCGTCGCTTGCCCGCTCGTTCGGTGCAAATGCTGCCCATGGTCTCGGTGGTTCAAGCCGATGTGCATGACCCCGCGCAGTTGGCCGCTTTGCTGCCAGGACACGATGCGGTGATCAACCTCGTTGCCATCTTGCATGGCACGGCAGCAGACTTTGACAAAGTCCATGTGCAATTGCCTAAGCTGTTAGCCCAAGCCTGCATGGGCGCCGGTGTGCATCGCTTGGTGCATATCAGCGCTTTGGGTGCCGATACACACGCGCCGTCTGAATACCAACGCAGCAAGGCGCGTGGCGAACAGGCTTTGCAAGGCTTTGCCGACCAAGGCTTGGCGCTCACGGTGTTGCGACCCAGCGTGATCTTTGGCAAAGACGACGCCTTCATCAACCTATTCGCCAAACTGCAAGCCCTAGCACCCGTGGTGCCGCTGGCAGGTGCGCATACCCGCTTTCAACCGGTGTGGGTAAAGGATGTGGCACAAGCCGTGGTGTATGCGGTGCTGCATACGGCAACGGCAACTCA
>JABMMR010000029.1 GCA_013205525.1 Burkholderiales bacterium
CTGCCTGAACGCGAACGGGCGATAAGGGTTAAGTCGGGAGGGTTGCCGCCAAACCAATCCTTGCCTTGCTTGGCGTCCATGCTGATCTTCATGGTGTCGCCCACTTTATTGGTGGTGAAAAGCAAGTTGTCTTTAATTTGCTTTTCTGTCAAGCCAATGTCCTTGAGGCGGTTAAACCGCATATAGGAAGCTGCGTGGCAGTTCAAGCAGTAGTTAACAAAAATTTTGGCACCATTTTGCAAGGCGCTTAAATCGTTGAGCTTGTTGGGCGCTTTGTCCCAAGGAATGGTGTCGGTGCTGGCAAAAGCGGGCAAGGCCATGCCCAAAACCACAGATACAGCGATTAGAAATTTTTTCATGACTGAATACTCCCAGATTCGCTCAGTGCGCCACAAAGTTCACACGGTCGGGAACCGGTTTGGTCTGACCCAAGGTACTCCACCAAGGCATCAACAAAAAGAAACCAAAATAATACAAGGTGCCCAGTTGGGACAGACGCTCGCCAACAGCGGAGGGCGGTTGAATACCCAAATAGCCCAGAATAAAGAAGTTAACCACAAAGATGGCATACAAATAAACATGCCAATCAGGGCGGAAACGAATCGACTTGACCTCACATCTGTCTAGCCACGGCAAGAAAAACAAAATCACCACCGCACCACCCATGACGACCACGCCCCAAAACTTGGCTTCAATTGCCCACAATAAAGCAACAGCCACCACGGCAGACCCAATCACCACAGCTTTGAGCGTGTTGCTGATGTTGGCGCGGGTCGCCCCCAAGTAAGCTGCCGCCAAAACGCAGAAGATCAGCGCATACATCATCTCGGGGGTAATAGCGCGAAGCATGGAGTAATAGGGCGTGAAGTACCAGACCGGCGCGATGTGCGCAGGCGTTTTCAAAGGGTCGGCTGGAATGAAGTTGTTGTATTCCAAAAAGTAACCGCCAAACTCTGGTGCAAAAAAGATAATCGCGCAAAACACCAGCAAAAAGCCTGTCACGCCCAAAATATCGTGGACGGTGTAGTAGGGGTGAAAAGGGATGCCATCTAAGGGCCGACCTTTTTCATCTTTGTGCGCTTTGATCTCCACGCCATCGGGGTTGTTGGAACCCACTTCATGCAAAGCAATGATGTGTGCGACCACCAAGCCCAACAGCACCAAAGGCACAGCAATCACATGGAAAGCGAAGAATCTGTTCAAGGTGGCGTCACCCACTACATAGTCGCCGCGAATGAGCAAAGCCAAATCTGGGCCTATCAAAGGAATGGCCGAAAACAAATTCACAATTACTTGTGCGCCCCAATAGGACATTTGTCCCCACGGCAGCAAATAACCCATGAAGGCTTCGCCCATCAAGGCCAAAAAGATGGCGCAACCAAAGAGCCAAACCAACTCACGTGGTTTTCTAAAGGAACCGTAAATCAGGCCACGGAACATATGCAAATAGACCACGACAAAAAATGCCGAAGCACCAGTGGAATGCATGTAGCGAATTAACCATCCGTAGGGCACATCGCGCATGATGTATTCCACTGAGGCAAAGGCCAAGGCTGCATCTGGCTTGTAATGCATCGTTAAAAATATACCAGTGACGATTTGAATGACCAGCACCAACAGAGACAAAGCACCGAAGAAATAAAAGAAATTGAAGTTTTTAGGGGCGTAATATTCGCTTAGGTGCTCTTTGTACAACTTAGACAACGGGAAGCGGTTGTCAATCCAAGTCAATGCCTTTTCAGACATGGGTGCATCCGCAGAGATTTCTTTAAATTCAGCCATGGTTTTTTCAAGCCTTCTTATCTTCACCAATCAGCAAGCGAGTGTCTGAAAGGTACATATGGGGGGGGACTTCCAAATTGTCTGGGGCAGGTTTGTTCTTGTAAACGCGTCCCGCCATATCAAACGTAGAGCCATGACAGGGGCATAAAAAACCACCCTGCCAATCATCGGGCAATGACGCCTGTGGCCCCATTTGGAATTTATCGCTGGGTGAACATCCTAGGTGCGAGCAAATGCCAACGCCCACGAAAAATTCAGGTTTGATGGATCTGACTTGGTTTCGTGCGTATTCAGGCGTGAGCTCGGAAGGGTTGCGCTGGGACTCTGGATCGGCAAGTTGTGCCTCTACTTTTTTCAAAGCGTCGAGTTGTTCGGGCGTGCGGCGAATAATCCATACGGGTTTGCCACGCCACTCGACGGTCAATTTTTCGCCTGGCTTGATTGCACCGATATCTACCTCAACCGCTGCGCCCGCCGCTTTGGCTCGCTCGGAGGGGTTGAAAGAACTGACAAACGGCACCACAACAGCAACGCCGCCAACTGCACCAACACAACCCGAAGTAATTAGCCACGTTCGTTTGCTGGTGTCTACAGTGGTTTCACTCATGTAAGACCTCAAAAGTATGATGTATTTTTAGTAAATATTTGATTCTAACCGAGCCCACCAAACCCAAAGCCCCCAGCAAAACTGCTATTTTTATAGCTATTCTATTTTGGCGGATTCAAGCACGAAGTGCAACACGGGATAGAGATTGATGAAACACCTCTGCAGGCGTTCTGAACCCCAATCGTTTGCGGGGACGGTTATTCAATCTGTTTTCGATCATTTTAA
>JABMMR010000281.1 GCA_013205525.1 Burkholderiales bacterium
GCCCAAAGCGCAAATGCTGGCTTTGCTGCAGATGTACAAGGCGCCAGCCAGCGACTGAGTGGCTTTTAAGCGGGTGCCAAAAACTGCTCGACCATGCGCACCCAGACTGTGCCACCCAAGGGAATCAGGTCGTCGTTGAAGTCGTAACTGGGGTTGTGCAAGGTGCAAGGGCCGCCGCCGTGGCCCATCTCGCGGTGCTGCCCCTCGCCATTGGCAATAAAGAAATAGGCGCCTGGCTTTTCCAACAACATGTAAGAGAAATCTTCTGCGCCCATGGTGGGTTCTTGTGTGAGCACGTTGTCAGCACCCACTATGTCTGCCAGCACCGAGCGGGTGAAATCGGCTTCTTTGGGGTGGTTGATGGTGGGCGGGTAATTGCGCACAAACTCAAATTCGCAAGTGGCCTCATGGGCCGCGCTGACATGCTCGGCGATGCTGCGCATGCGCCGCTCGATGAGGTCGAGCATTTCTACTGTGAAGGTGCGTACCGTGCCTTGCAATTCGCACGCGTTGGGCACCACATTGGTGGCCTCGCCCGCATGGATCATGGTGACCGAAATCACGCCCGCATCGATGGGTTTCAAATTGCGCGACACAATGGTTTGAAAGGCTTGCACCATCTCGCAGGCAATAGGCACGGGGTCGATGCCGTTGTGCGGCAAAGCGGCGTGACAGCCTTTGCCACGGATGGTGATTTTGAATTCATTGCTGGACGCCATCACCGGCCCTGCGCTGACTGCAAAGCTGCCGACCGGCATGCCTGGCCAGTTGTGCAGTCCAAACACCGCGTCCACAGGAAACTGCTTGAACAAGCCGTCTTTGATCATCTCGCGCGCACCACCACCGCCTTCTTCGGCGGGCTGAAAAATCAGCACCACGGTGCCGTCGAAATTTTTGTGTTTGGCCAAATGCTGGGCCGCTGCCAACAAGATGGCGGTATGGCCGTCGTGGCCGCAGGCGTGCATCTTGCCGGGGTGTTTGCTGGCGTGGGCGAAGGTGTTGGCCTCGTTCACGGGCAAAGCGTCCATATCGGCGCGCAGGCCAATGGCGCGTGGGCTGTTGCCGTTCTTGATGACGCCTACCACGCCGGTGGTGCCCATGCCACGGTGCACCTCGATGCCCCACTCGGTGAGTTTGCCCGCCACCACATCAGCGGTGCGCTGTTCTTGGAAGCACAGTTCGGGGTGGGCGTGGATGTCGCGACGCACCGCAATGATGCTGGCCGCTTCGGTGGCGATGGAGTCGAGCAGTTTCATATTCACCCTCTGTCAATGGCTTGGGGAATCAGTCTACCCGATCAGGCATTTCATTCGTTCAAACGCAATAATTCCCAATCACTGAGATTAAAGCGCGCAAAGTCACGGTCAAATGTCACCATTTTTAAGCCTGCTGCTTGAGCGGTAGCGGCCAAACACACATCGGGCCACAAACGGGCGGGCAAAGGCACAGACAAGCTGCCCACCATGGTTTGCACCAAGGCGTCGAGTTCGGGCGGGTCGGGCAGCATACCCACCTGCGGTACAGCTTGCCATTGCTGGTAGACCGCCAGCGCTTGCGGCAGGCTCATGACCTGCTCACCCATCACGGCCGATTGCGCCAGCAAACGCACCAGCGACATCATGGTGGTGCGGCAAAACCACAAGCTCGTCCCCGCATCGCACGCGGTTTGCCAATAGCGCGCCGCAGGTTCATGAAACGGGTGGCCGGTATGGGTGAGCGCCAACCAAACGTTGACATCGGGCAAATCGCCAGAGGCGCGCCGCCAGCCTGCCGAGGCTTCAGCCACCCGCCATGAGTTTGCGGGCTCGCTCATCGTCATCCTTGTTCATCAGATCGTGCAAATCAGCATTGTTGAGTTTGGCAACAGGCAAAGCCAAAGGCAAATGGCCTCCAATCGAAGGACGGGCCAGAAATCGCTGCTGCGGGTTGACTGTTTCGCGGGTGTTGAGACCCCGCTCGACCAGCTCAATAACCAAATCGCGCAAAGACCGCCCCTCCAAAGCCGCGCGGGCTTTGAGGTACTTGAACAGTGATTCAGGTAGGTCGAGGGTGGTGCGCATGTCTGCATTTTTACATAAAAGCATATTTGTGCGCAACAGCAAGATGGTAAAGCCGTGCAAAATGCTGCCATGACCACCACCATCTTGGGCGCCTGCCCCCACGACTGCCCCGACACCTGTTCGCTTTTGACGACGGTTAAAAACGGCATCGCCATCAAGGTGCAGGGC
>JABMMR010000282.1 GCA_013205525.1 Burkholderiales bacterium
GTCAGTAACGCAGTGTTTGCAGCCCTTGCGGGGTGGCAAGCAAACAAATATCGGCTTTTTGAAACGCAAAAATGCCTACAGTCACCACGCCTGGCCATTGGCTGATGCGCGCCTCTTGCGCCAAAGGGTCTGCGAGCTTCAAGCCATGCACATCCAAAATATGCTGTCCGTTATCGGTGACCAGCACCTGCCCCTCGCGCATGCGCAAAACAGCTTTTCCACCGATATGGGCGAACTCGCGAATGATTTGAGGCACCGCCATCGGAATAACTTCCACGGGTAATGGGAAAGCGCCCAAGACATCAACCCGCTTGCTAAGGTCCACTATGCACACAAACTGCTGGGCTTGGGCCGCCACTATTTTTTCTCGCGTGAGCGCAGCACCTCCGCCTTTGATCATGCAGCCTTGTCCATCAATCTCGTCTGCGCCATCGATGTAGACCGCCAAAGACTCGACTTGTGACAAATCAACCACCTTGATGCCCAAACTTTGCATGCGCTGGGTAGAGGCCACCGAACTGGAGACAGCACCAAGAATGGGAATGGTGCTTTGGGCCAGCGCATCAATGAAAAAATTGACTGTTGAACCCGTGCCCACACCCATCCAAGTGTGGGCCGGCACATAAGCCAACGCGGCTTGGGCAACCTGTGCTTTGAGGGCGTCTTGGCTGGAGAGTTGGCTCATCGGTGACAATTCCCTGTTTAAATCAGAGTGCCGATTATCCATGTCCTTGCTGCCCTACGCCTTGCTTAGACCGCTGCTGTTTCAATTAGACGCTGAAGCGGCTCACGATGCCACCTTGGCACTGTTGGCTGCCACCCAGCACAACCCATTGAAGTATTTGTATCAGCAGTCGCGCATTGAAGACCCTGTAGAGATGGCCGGTTTAAAGTTCCCCAACCGCATTGGCTTGGCGGCCGGCTTAGATAAAAACGCACACTGCATAGACGCATTTGCAGCCATGGGCTTTGGTTTTGTCGAGGTGGGCACTGTCACACCCTTGGCGCAGCCAGGCAACCCCAAGCCGCGCATGTTTCGCTTAGCCGAGGCACAGGCCTTGATCAACCGACTCGGATTCAACAACCATGGTCTAGAGAGTTTCATACGCAATGTGCAACTCGCCCGCTTTCGCAGCCATGCTGTGCCCCCCATGTTGCTGGGACTCAATATTGGCAAAAACGCGGCCACGCCTATAGAGCGCGCCGCCGACGATTACCTCACCTGCTTGCACGCGGTCTACCCCTATGCCGACTATGTGACTGTGAACATTTCCAGTCCCAATACGCAAAATTTACGCAGCCTGCAAAGCGATGCGGCCTTGTCGACCTTGCTCAGCTTGCTCAATGAGGCACGCCAGCAGTTGGCACATACGCACCAAAAGCATGTACCTATTTTTATCAAAGTTGCCCCCGACTTGGATGACTTGCAGCTCGAACAGCTGTGCGCTACTTTACAAACCCACTGCATGGTCAATGGACAGACCAAGGACAAGGCTTGGGGCGTGATTGCCACCAACACCACCTTATCTCGCGAGGCTGTACACAACATGCCCCATGCGCAGGAGGCGGGCGGCTTGTCGGGCGCACCCCTGAGGCAAGCCAGCAACCGCGTTATTACGGCATTGCGACACACACTGGGCGCGGACTTTGCGCTTATTGGAGTGGGCGGAATTTTCAGCGCAGAAGATGCGTTGGACAAAATTCAAGCGGGCGCCAATGCAGTTCAAATTTACACAGGCTTGATTTACCAAGGGCCTGCTCTGGTGAAAGAAGTAGCCCAAGGTTTGCGAAGCAGGGTTTAGCCTGGCCCTTAAACTTGCTCTGTGGCACCCAAAGCCATTGCGCACAACCTTTACCACTTTATGAACCTCTCTGAACTTTCTTCACAAGACATTGCAACTCTGGCTGATTCCTTGGCCCAACATCCCGATTACCGGGTCTTGCGTCGCTTGGTTCCCCGACACAGTTTTCTGCCCACAGTCCCGGGGCAAGTTCTGCAAAAAGCGGTGGTGCTCGACACCGAAACCACCGGATTGAGCGCGCAAGATGACCAAGTGATTGAATTGGGCATGATTGCTTTCGAGTTCGATCCGGTGGCTGGAACGGTTCACCGTATATTGCAAGTGTTTGATGAACTTGAAGACCCGGGTCGACCGATCCCGACCGAAACCATTCAAATTCACCACATCACCGATGAGATGGTGCGAGGCAAACGCATCAATGATGCAGAGGTTGAAAAAATCTTGGCAGATGCCAGTGTGATCATTGCGCATAACGCCGCCTTTGATCGACCTTTTGTTGAAAACCGCTGGCCTTTTTTTGAGAAAAAGCAATGGGTTTGCAGCATCAAAGACATTGACTGGAAAAGCGAGGGCGTGGGTTCTGCCAAATTGGAGTACTTGTTACAAACGCAGGGCATTTTTTATGAAGCCCATCGCGCTGAAACCGATTGCTGGGCGCTTTTGGAGTTGCTCAACGCCGTCTTGCCGCAAAGTCAACAACCTGCCTTGTTAAGCCTTCTGGAGTCATTGAACCAATCGCAGGTGCGTTTGTATGCCACTGGCGCGCCCTTTGACTCTAAAGATTTTCTCAAGGCCAGGGGTTACCGATGGGCGCCCGAAATTAAATGCTGGCACCGACAGCTTGGGGGAGAAAAAGCCTTGCAAGAAGAGTTGTCATGGCTCAAAAACAAGGTCTACCAAGGCAGACGTGCGACTGTTGATATAGAAACCTTGGGCGGCTTGGTAAGACACTCTGCGCGTCAAGGGCAAAAAACCACGCAAGTGCTTTGAACTCAATAAGACACCAACTGCCAAGGCATATTGCAGGTAGCCACATTCGGGTAGTACTGCCTCGAAGTTTGGCAAAAATAGGCCACTCTGGGCGCCTCTAAGACAACCGGTGGCGGTGGTGAAATCACAGTGACAGACGGCTGGCTATAGGCTTGATTGGCCCAATACAATCCGGAGCCGATGACAGCAACCGAAACCCAAGGCACCCATGCTCTACCCCGTTCACCGTGGCCATGACGGTGATCGTGACCGTAGGCATGGCCGCCGCCATAGCCACCAAGACCACGGTGCTGGCCAGAGTGGCCGTGCGATGAATGGCCCCTCCAACCATCGCCGCCCGCCATAGACAGGCTAGGCGCGACCAATAGGAGACATAAAGCTGCGCTAAACAGTGGCTTTTTCATAAATAACCTTGATGAAGAGCAAATGACATGCTTTAAACGTGGCTCAGGCATGAAAAGATGACAGCCAACTGTTTTATGCTGACCTGCAGGGTTGTTTGGTAATAAATCGACAGGCCTTGAGGGCTTAGAGCATGTTTAGGTAAATGGCTAAGCATACGCCGTAGCCAACGACCCAGAAAAGGGTACGTAAATTGGCCCAGTCCATCAGATACGCCACAAAAAACAAAATTCTGGCTGAGACAAATACCAAGCACAGGGTATCGAGCAAGGCCGTATCCATTTGGAAATGCAAAGCCAGTAAAACAGCAGCAGCAAAAAAAGGAAACGCCTCAAAGCTATTGTGCTGAGCCGCATTGGCGCGGGCTCGCGCACCGGTTTGCTCGGCTAACCATTGGCGTGGGTTGTGGTTATCAAAGCCTTTGAAGCCCCATTTAGCAGTGGCCGCACCCCATAAAGGCATGACACCCGCAGCCAAGACACAAAGTACAGGAATATTCATTCTTTTTCTCTTATCAGGAAGCGCGATGCGCCAGCGCTTGTATGGCCAAGGCATAGCCTTGGATACCCAAACCGGCGATGACGCCCACAGCCACAGGAGATACGTAAGAGTGATGACGAAAAGCCTCACGCGCAAACACATTGCTGATGTGGGTTTCGACCACCGGCAAACCCGTGCCTTTGATGGCGTCATGCAAGGCCACCGAGGTATGGGTGAACGCGCCGGGATTGAAAACAGCGCCAACCGCATTGCCTTGTTGGCACAGTTGACCATAGGCGTGAATATGGTCTATCAATTCGCCTTCGTGGTTGCTTTGTACAAAGTCCACCTCTAAACCCAAAGGCGCTGCAGTGTCTCGGCACAAAGCCTCGACATCGGCCAAACTGGTGTGACCGTATTGCTCGGGCTCTCGCGTACCCAACAAGTTGAGATTAGGTCCGTTGAGAATGAGGATTTTCATAAAATAAGTATACGATGACACCCTTGACAAAAAACAGGGCCAAGACGTTTGCCCCTTAAGCTGACATGAACAGGAACAAGCCATGATTCGTTTGGTGGTTTTTGACGCTTACGGCACATTGTTCGATGTGTATTCGATAAGCGCCATGGCAGAAACCTTGTTTCCAGGCCAAGGCAGTGCCCTTTCAGTGCTTTGGCGTGACAAACAAATCGAATATAGCCGCTTGGTGTCATTGAGCGACCCGCTGAACCCCTCGGGCAGTCGGCACTACCAATCTTTTTGGGACCTCACACGCTTGGGCTTGCAATACGCTTGCCAAAAACTGAGCTTGGAGCTCACCCCGGCCAAACAAAAACAATTGATGGACCAATATGCTCAACTCAGTCCGTTTGAAGAAAACTGGGACGTCTTGCAACACCTTAAAGCCATTGGCATGCGCTGCGCTATTTTGTCCAACGGCAGCCCAGACATGCTGGCCAAGGCGGTCAGCAGCGCCGGCATGACCGGTTTGATCGACAAGGTTTTATCGGTCGATGAGGTGCGGCAATTTAAAACCTCACCACAAAGCTATGGCTTGGTGACCCACCACTACCCCATAGATGTCAGAGAAGTGCTGTTTGTGTCGAGCAACAGCTGGGATGCGCTGGGCGCGACTTGGTTTGGTTTTAAAAGTTTTTGGGTCAACCGCCAAGGCCTGCCTTTTGAAACACTGGGGCCCCGCCCCACCTACAGTGGCAACACTTTGAAAGACATACTGCCTTTGCTATGAAGAGTTGGGTAGCTATTTGCCTGTTCACGGGCGCAGGATCGTTGTGGGCCATGAGTGGATGGAGCGGTAAAGATCAGCTGCGCGGTTTCGATTTGTCGCCCAATGAGCTCAAACAAGTCAGCATTCAATCGGGCTGGTCCAGCGATGACACGCAGTTGATGATGTTTGAAGTTGGCAACCGCTTAAGCGGCCCCATCTACTGTGTGGGTGCCAGCTTTGAAATGAAAAACGGCAAAAAAATTCAGCACAGTTTTGATCCCAAGCTGTATGTACCGGCGGACCAAAAAAGAAACGCCTCCGTCAGAGGCATTGAAAAAAAGAACTTGAAAAGCTTTGGCTTTACCTGCCGATGCATGCGGCAAGCACCCCAAGCGGTTTGCGAAAACCCCTACAAATAAGCCGATTTTGGCTTAAATGCAGGTTCTCAATTAGCGTTGTTGCCGCCGGCAGCAGCAGGCGCGGCGGTGACAGCAGGTACGGCCATGGCAGGCTTGGCAGGTGCGGGGTTGCTGGCAGCGGGGTACACGGGTGGTGCACCGACTTGCTGCATTTCGCCACGGAACTCGCCGCCGCGTTCAATTTGAATTTGCGAATACTCGAGTTTTCCCGAGACTTTGCCAGTAGCGCGAATATGCAAATGGTCACGGCAGTGAATGACTTGGTGCATTTCACCTTCGACTTCAATAGCGCGGGCAGTGACTTTGCCGGTGATTTTTCCGGACTGTCCAATAAAAATTTCTTCCGCGGTCAACTCACCGTCAACGGTGCCGTAAATGGTGGCTTTCTTAGGCACGTTGAGCGTGCCTTTGAAAGTGACGCCGTTGCCAATCACCAGATTGTTGGATTGATCAATATTGGTTGCCATAAGTCAGTCTCGCTTTGAAGTGAAGTAAGTAGTTTAGTGAAAAAGAAAATAGCCGTTGAGGGTGCACAAAGATCAAGAGCCTAGTACCGTATTGTAGTCAGCGTTTGACCGGTTTTACCTCATAGGGGGCGACAGAAACAGCCTCTAGCAAATAACCGCTGACACCTTGGGAGGTGGCGACCCGCCCTTCCTTGATCTCGCCCTCCACCCAAACAATGTCCATAGACTCCGGTAACTTCTTGATTTTGCTTTGTGCCGTGGGTCGAATCAGCACAATTTGATTGGCTGGGGGGGGTGGCGTGTGGATACACGCACCAAAATAAGGAACCAACAAAAACTCACGCTTTTCGCTGCGCTCTGCATCCAATGGCACGACATAGCCTGGCAAGCGCACTTTTTTGTTGAGTTGCGATTTGACAATCGGCGCTTCGTCAAATTTTTTCCGCATGGCAGCCATGACTTTATTGGCTTCATCACTGCTGTCTTGCAAATTGGACAACTTGCCCACCGCCGCCATTTCCTTAGTCATCTCTTTGACCCAAGGCTCGGGCATGAGGTCGTTCCAATCGATGAGGTTGTATCCTGGGGTTTCGGCGCTCAGAC
>JABMMR010000283.1 GCA_013205525.1 Burkholderiales bacterium
CCGCCGCGCAAAATCACATGGCAGTCGGGGTTGCCCTGGGTTTGCACAATGGCGACCTGGCCATTTTTGTGGACCGACAAAAAGTGGTGTCCTCCGGCTGCGGCCTGGATCGCGTCGGTGGCGATTTTGATGTTGCCGTCGGTGCCATTTTTGAAGCCAATCGGCGCCGACAAGCCCGAGGCCAGCTCGCGATGCACTTGGCTCTCGGTGGTCCGCGCCCCGATGGCGCCCCAGGAGATCAGATCGCCCAGGTACTGCGGCGAGATCACGTCCAAAAATTCGCTGCCCGCAGGCAGGCCGAGGCGGTTGATTTCGATCAGCAGTTGCCGCGCCATGCGCAGGCCTTCGTGGATGCGGAAGCTCTCGTCCAGGTAGGGGTCGTTGATCAGGCCTTTCCAGCCAACCGTGGTACGGGGTTTCTCGAAATACACCCGCATCACAATTTCCAAGGTGTCGGCGTATTTTTCGCGCTCGACCTTCAAGCGGCGGGCATAGTCCAAAGCAGCGGCGGGGTCGTGGATGGAGCAAGGGCCCATCACCACCAACAATCGGTCATCTTTGCCTGCCATGATTTTGTGGACGCGCTGGCGGGTTTTGGCGATCAGGGTTTCAACGGCGGTGCCAGCAATCGGGAAAAAACGAATAAGGTGTTCGGGTGGCGGCAGCACGGTGATGTCCTTGATGCGTTGGTTATCGGTTTGGCTGGTTTGGTCGTTGATAGGCGCATAAGCATCATGCTTGGGGGTTTTCATGGAGGCTCCTTGGAAGCGTTTCAAATCTGTGGCAAAGGGTGCAGGGCAAAAAAAAACCGCCGGAGGCCGGCGGTTGGTTCGTGGGGTTCATCGCATCGTTTGCGTTTAAACCTCTCGACCGCCAGCGCAGCGTGAGAAGAAAAAATAAGCAAAGTAAAAATGCAATAAAGCCATAGGAGTTAATGTAGCACAGGCTTTTTCAGAGCCTGTGAACATGTTTTAAGCCGTGCCGCCCACCGTCAGTCCGTCGATTCGCAAGGTGGGTTGTCCCACACCCACAGGCACACTTTGACCTTCTTTGCCACAGGTGCCCACACCTGGGTCCAAAGCCATGTCATTGCCTATCATGCTGACACGGGTGAGCGCATCTGGGCCGTTGCCCACCAAGGTTGCGCCCTTGACGGGGTATTGAATCTTGCCGTTTTCCACCCAAAAAGCCTGACTGGCAGAAAACACAAATTTGCCCGAGGTGATGTCGACTTGTCCGCCACCAAAGTTGGTGGCATACAAACCCTTTTTGATGCTGGCAACGATTTCTTCAGGGTGCTTGTCGCCGCCCAACATATAGGTGTTGGTCATGCGAGGCATGGGCACATGCGCATAGCTTTCGCGCCGGCCGTTGCCGGTGGGGGCCACGCCCATGAGGCGGGCATTCATGCTGTCTTGGATATAGCCCACCAAAATACCGTCTTCAATCAGCACATTTTTCTGACTGGCGTGGCCTTCATCGTCGACGTTGAGCGAGCCGCGCCGGTCGGCGATGGTGCCGTCGTCCAATACGGTGACGCCTTTGGCCGCCACACGCTTACCCATCTTGCCGCTGAAAGCGCTAGAACCCTTGCGGTTGAAGTCGCCTTCCAAACCATGGCCAATCGCCTCGTGCAACAAAATACCAGGCCAACCCGAGCCCAGCACCACGGTCATTTCGCCTGCAGGCGCAGGGCGCGCCTCTAAATTGGTGAGGGCAGAACCCACGGCGTCTTCCACATAGCCGGTGAGACAGTTGGCGTCAAAATGGGCCAAGCCAAAGCGCCCACCACCGCCGGCCGATCCACTCTCGCGGCGACCGTTTTGCTCGACGATGACCGATAAAGACAGTCGCACCAAAGGCCGCACATCAGCGGCCAAGGTGCCGTCAGCACGGGCCACCATGACCACGTCGTACTCGCTGGCCAAACCAGCCATGACTTGCACCACACGCGGGTCTTTGGCTCGGGCTTGCTTTTCCAAACGCTCGAGCAACTCAACTTTGGCGGTGCTGTCCAAACTGCCGATAGGGTCCACACCCATGTAGAGCGAACGGCTGGGCGCAATCACTCGGGCTGGCACCTTGGTGCTGGCGCTCAGGCCAGCCGTAGCAATGCTGCGCACCGTGTGAGCGGCGTCCATCAGGGAGGCCATGGAGATATCGTCTGAATAGGCAAAAGCGGTTTTCTCGCCACTCACTGCCCGCACGCCCACACCTTGGTCGATGCTGAAGGAGCCCGTTTTGACAATACCTTCTTCCAAACTCCAGCCTTCCGCGCGGGTGTATTGGAAATACAGGTCGGCATCATCGACCTGGTGGGCGCGAATGGCCGACAAGGCTTGGGTGAGATGGGATTCGTCCAAACCATAAGGGGTGAGGAGCAGGTTTTGCGCGATGGTCAATCGCTCGAGGGTGGGTTCGCGTGAAATCATGGCGCTATTGTAAGAGTCGACCAACAACCCTTTGGGCCGCGGGTTGAGGCGCGGCTATGACTGCACCAGTTGCTTGGCTTTGGCAATGGACAACAAAATTCCAATGCCAAAACCCAGTGTCACCATGGCTGTACCGCCGTAGCTGACAAACGGCAAAGGCACGCCCACCACAGGCAGCAGACCGCTGACCATGCCCATATTGACAAAGGCATAGGTGAAAAATATCAGGGTTATGCTGCCTGCCAACAATCTGGCAAACATGGTCGGCCCTTCCAGCGCAATCGCCAAGCCACGAAACACCAACACCAAAAAGCCACCGATGAGCAGCATATTTCCCAGCAAGCCAAATTCTTCGGCATATGCGGCAAATACAAAATCGGTGGTTCGCTCAGGTATGAAATCGAGTTGGGCTTGGGTGCCTTGCATCAAACCCTTGCCCCAAAAACCACCCGAACCGATGGCGATCATGCCTTGGATGGTGTGAAACCCCTTGCCTAAGGGGTCGCGCCCAGGGTCGAGCAAGGTGCAGACCCGCTGCTGCTGGTAGTCGCGCAAAAAGGGCCAGTCCGCGCCTGGCACGCACAAACTGGGCTCAAACACCACCAGCAAGACAACTGACACCATACCCAAGATCAGCGGTGGGATGATCAACCACCAACTCAAACCAGCAAAAAAAATGACGTACAAGCCAGCGGCCATGACCAAAATGGCGGTGCCCAAATCGGGTTGCTTGACAATCAAAGCCACGGGCACAAGCAGGATCAAGCCGCCAACAAAAAAGTCCAGGGTTCTTAACTGGCCTTCACGTTTTTGAAACCACCAAGCCAGCATCAGTGGCATACCAATTTTCATGATTTCGCTGGGTTGAATGACGATACCAACATTGAGCCAGCGCTGCGCCCCTTTCTTGGTCAAACCAAACAAGGCCACTGCCACCAGCAGCGCCAAACCCACGGTGTAAATGGGCACGGCCAAAGCCATCATGCGTTGGGGAGGTATTTGCGCCACCACAAACATGATGGCGCAAGCAATCAACATATTGCGGCCATGGTCAACAAAACGCTGTCCTTCACCATAGCCCGCTGAAAAAATAGTCAGCAAACCGATAGCAGCCAACAGCAAAACTGCAAAGGCAATGACACTATCAAAACCTTTGACCAGCGGCGTGATGCGCTGGAACACACTGTATTTACCAATTTGAGTTCCCATGGTCAAAGTTTATCGGAGCGCCATGGGAGAATCCATCCCCATGTATGCACTTTACGAAGAAGGCGGGAAATTCCAAACAGGGCGGGTTTTGTCCGAGGCTGAGGCGTCGGCGCAAATCGAGCTCGACAGCGGCAAGCGGGTCAAGGTCAAATCCGTGCAATTGCTGATGAAATTTGACAAGCCTGCGCCTGCTGAGTTCATGCTGGCCGGTCAAGAGGTTGCCCGCGGCATGGAAGTCGAGATGGCCTGGGAGTTCGCCCCCGACGAAGAATTTGGGTTCGCCGACTTGGCCCGCGACTATTTCTCCAAAGACGCCAACCCCAGCCAACAATTAGGCGCTTTGCTTTGCCTGTTTGAAGCGCCTCATTATTTCCGTCGCGCTGGCAAAGGTCGCTTTCGCAAAGCCTCGGCGGAAATTGTGCAGCAAGCCCTCATCGCCATAGAAAAGAAGAAGCAACTTCAGCAGCAAATTTCCGCTTGGGCAACCAAGTTGATTGAGGGCCAGTGTCCAGCCGAAATACAGACTCAGCTTTTCAAAATCCTTTTCAAGCCCGATAAAAACGCAGCTGAATACAAGGCGGTGGTTGAAGCCTCGCGTGAAAGCCAAACCGCGCCTTTGGTTTTACTGCAAAAGGCTGGCGCGATTCGCTCGCCTTATGAATTTCACTGGCAACGCTTTTTGTTTGAGCATTTCCCTAAAGGCACGGCCTTCCCCGACTTGCTTGCCCCGCCGATTGAGGCTGACCTGGCCTTGGCTGATGTGCGAGCCTATTCCATCGATGACTCACAAACCACCGAGATTGATGATGCTTTGTCGGTACAAGGCTTGGGCAGCGACTGCATCACTGTTGGCATTCACATTGCTGCGCCGGCCTTGGCGCTACAGCCTGCAGACCCCATTGACCAGTGCGCCCGTGCACGTTTGTCGACGGTCTACATGCCAGGACACAAAATCACCATGCTGCCCGACAGCGTGGTGAAAACCTATACCTTGCAAGAAGGTCGCGCCTGTCCCGCCTTGTCTTTGTATGTGAGTTTTGATGCCCACACATTGTCGGTACTGAAAACCCAAACTCGCTTAGAGCAAGTGCCCATCGTCGCCAATATGCGCCACGATCAGCTCGATAAGGTGGTCACCGAAAATTGGCTGAGCCATGAGGCCAGCAACTCATCCGTGAGCCCAGAGGTCGCTATGCCACAAATCGAATTGGCATTTCTCTTTCGCCTGGCCAAGCATTTGAAAGCAGCCCGCGAAGTTGTGCGTGGCAAGCCCGAAAACTTTAACCGTCCTGATTACAACTTCCGCCTCCAAGATGTGCCTGAAAAGGGTCCACTAGGCGACGAAAAAGTCCTCATCAGTGTTCGCCAACGTGGTTCTGCACTCGACCTGATCGTGGCAGAAGCGATGATTTTGGCTAACAGCACTTGGGGCCAATGGTTGGCCAATTTGGGCGTGCCAGCCATTTACCGAAGCCAAGCTTCCTTGTCGCCTGGCATCAAAGTACGCATGGGCACCAAGTCCTTGCCGCATGCGGGTATCGGCGTGCCCAGCTATGCGTGGAGCACCTCGCCCTTGCGACGCTACACCGATTTGGTCAACCAATGGCAATTGATCGCCTGCGTGCGTCATGGCGCAACCGCCGCACTGGCTGCCCCGTTTAAGCCCAAAGACGCCGAGCTGTTTGGCATCATCACCGGATTTGAATCCGCCTACAGTGCTTACAACACCCAGCAAGCCAGCATGGAGCGGTTTTGGACTTTGCAATACTTGCAGCAAAATAATCTCACCGAGCTTGAAGCCACCGTCATCAAATCTTTCCCAGGTGAACCCCCTTTGGCACGCGCAGACCATTTGCCGCTGGTTTTTTCAGTGATGGGTTCGCCCTCACTTGAAAGAGGCAGTCGGTTGCGGGTTCGTCTGGGTGAAATGGATTTGATTTCGCTCGATATCCGTGCACAATACCAAGAGTCTCTGTTAGAAAAACAAGATTCTTGCGACACCGAAGATGAAGAAGAAATATCCACCGGTACGCTGACCATTGCGGTCAACTTAGATGATGCAGATGAAACCTCCACAGCGCCTGCTAGCACTTAGGGACAAATATTTTTTATCGCTATGCAAATGCTTGCCGTCAAAATTAACGCCGACAAACTGCTGCCCTTGGCTTTGGGAATTTCATTGACCGTGCATGCTGCCGCGCTGGCAGTTCGGCTCAGTCCTCCACAGGCTATTGATCGATTGGTACGCGACGCGGGGTTGGAAGTTATTTTGGTAAATACAAGCTCGGACGAAAAAGCGCCAGTCAAACCCAAAGCCATTGCACAAACCCATCTTGCGGGTGGCGGTGAGACAGCTAACGACAGATCAACATCGCCACTGCTGAACTCACCCTCGACCCGCTCTGGTCAAGCCGATGACCAAGTTCAACAAAAATTATCAGATAAAGAGCGTGAGCAAGCCGAGCTTTTGACACGCACCAAACAAACCCTTGCCAAGCTCAACACCTCACACAGCGACAACAAAGACCCGGCGATCGAGCGACAACGCCAACAACTCATTAATTTACTTGCACAAATTGAGAAGCGAATACAAGAAGAAAATGCCCGCCCGCGAAAACGCTATGTCAGTCCCAGTACGCAGGAGGCCTCTTACGCCAAGTATTACGACCTGATGCGACGAAAAATTGAAGAACGCGGAACGCGGGAGTTTCCACAACACCAAGGTGGAAAGTTGTACGGCAGCTTGATTATGGTCATCACGATTGATTCGCGTGGGCAAATTCTTTCGACTGATGTTTCACAAAGTTCTGGCAATCCATTGCTTGACTTTCAAGCCAAGCAAATTGCAAAAAATGCAGGTCCTTATGGCGTCTTTAGCGACAAGATGCGGCGCGAGATGGACCAACTTGCTTTGGTCACGCGCTTTAGTTTTGACCACAACAATATTTTGAAGACCACATTGCAAGCCGAATGACTTTGCACCTGCGTCGACATCCTTTTTGGCAGGCAGGACTTCGCTGGCTGATTTTGCTGATCTTGTGTGCTTTGGGTTTGCAAGTTTATTTTCTAGGTCGTATTTTTTTGATGCGCTATACAGACCCCGCTTCCACAGCTTTTCAAAGGTCTGAGGTTTGGCGCATCAGCCACAAAAAACATGATTTGCGTTGGTCTCAGCGCTGGGTTTCCTTTGATAAATTTCCCACACAAATCCAACGCGCTGTGATTGCATCCGAAGACGATACTTTTGCTACGCACACGGGAGTGCAGTGGGCAGCGCTGGAGCGAGCTTGGAGCAAGAACTCACGCGCTCAGGCCAGAGCGCAAGCCAGAAATCAAACACCCAAAGTGGTGGGTGGGTCAACCATCACCCAGCAACTGGCTAAAAACCTTTTTCTCAGCGGTGAAAGAACTTTATTTCGTAAAACCCAAGAGCTGATTTTGACCTTGGCCTTAGAGCAATTTTTAAGCAAACAACGTATTTTGGACATTTACCTCAACAGTGTCGAATGGGGTGAAGGTGTGTTTGGCGTCGAGGCTGCTTCAAACCATTACTTTAAGCAACCTGCTGCGCAATTGAACGCTTGGCAAGCGGCAAGGCTCGCCGTCATGTTGCCGCGCCCTAAGTATTATGAAAAATTATCGCGTTCGCCTTATTTGAATGAACGTGCAAGCGTCATTTTGACTCGCATGTCCATGGTCGCTTTGCCATGAGGCAAACCGTTCGTATTTTGGGTATCGACCCAGGTTTGCAATGCGTCGGTTTTGGTGTGGTCGATATGACGGGTCATCAATTGCTCTATGTCGCCAGCGGAACCATCACCACCACCCATTTACCTCGTGAAGATTTACCTGCTCGCTTAGGGGTGATTTTCAAAGGTATTGTTGAAGTGGTGAAGCGCTATCAGCCGCAAGAAGCGGTGGTTGAAATTGTCTTTGTGAATATGAACCCACAAGCCAGTTTGTTGCTAGGACAAGCCCGTGGGGCTTGCCTCACCTCCTTGGTTCATCAAGATTTGCCTGTGGCTGAGTACACAGCCTTGCAAATGAAGAAGGCGATTGCTGGGCATGGCAAAGCGGCCAAAGCGCAAGTGCAGGAAATGGTTAAACGCTTGCTCAATCTTCCCGGCTTGCCAGGGCCAGATGCAGCGGACGCTTTGGGCCTAGCGATCACGCATGCGCATGCGCGTAACAGTGCGCATATCCGCGCACTTGGGGATCAAGCTACCAAGCCGGTGCCAGTTGGGCAAGTCCGCGCGGAGCGCGACGCTCATCGTCGAAGCTGACGATTTCATAGGCTTGGGGTTGGCTGAGCAACTCGCGCAGCAGTCGGTTGTTCAATGCATGGCCCGATCTGAAGGCACTGTAAGCCGCCAACAACGGACGCCCCAGTAAATACAAGTCCCCCATGGCGTCCAATATTTTATGTTTGGCAAACTCATCGTCATAGCGCAAACCATCGCTGTTGAGGACTTTGTAATCATCCATCACGATGGCATTGTCTAATCCACCTCCCAGAGCCAAACCATTGGCGCGCATATGTTCTATGTCTTTGGAAAAACCAAAGGTACGCGCTCTGGCTATGTCTTTGACATAACTGCCGGTTTCGGTATCAAACTCAACACGTTGGCCAGTTGCGTCCACTGCTGGGTGCTGAAAATCGATTTCAAAACTCAACTTATAGCCATGGTGGGGTGAAAGCTTGGCCCACTTGAGGTGCTCTGCTTGACCTTCAGTTACAGATACTTCACTCAAGAGTCGGATAAAGCGCTTGGGTGAATTTTGTAAAGCAATGCCCGCACTTTGCAAAAGAAACACAAAGGAAGCTGACGAGCCATCGAGGATGGGAACTTCCTCGGCTGTGATGTCGACAAACAAATTGTCGATACCCAGTCCCGAGCAAGCCGACATCAAATGCTCTACCGTGTGTACTTTGACGCCATGCGCTGAAATGGTTGATGCCAGCCGCGTGTCTGTCACCGCAGTAGCCGTCACCGGGATATCAACAGGATGGGTTAAATCGATGCGCCTGAACACCACGCCTGTATCGGGTGGAGCTGGGCGCAAACACAATTCGACACGCTGGCCGCTGTGCAGACCAACGCCAACCGCACGGGTCAGGGTTTTGAGGGTTCTTTGCTTTAACACGCGGGGGATTCTAATCTGCTTGTTTGCGTAAGAACGCTGGTATTTCGTAGTTGTCCATTCCGCCCGAAGACATGGCGTCGACTTTTGCTGCGGCTTGGGTACGATCACGCGTGCGCCAAACTCTGGGCACATTGACGTCGCCATAATCAGCGGGAGTTGCCATGCTGGGCGAACTGCTCACCATGGCGCCGTTTCCGGGCATACCACTGCTTGGCGTGATAGCTTGGGGGGCATAGCCCACATTGTCTGTACCGGTTCTTTGTATGACTGTCAGCGGTGGGGCGACACGCTTTCCTGCATGGGCTAAACCCGTGGCAACAACCGTGACACGAATTTGGTCACCCAGAGATTCATCATAAGCCGTCCCATAAATCACATGCGCCTCAGCCGATGCAAAGGCACGAATGGTGTTCATGGCTTCACGTGATTCAGCCAATTTCAGTGCACCTTTGGCCGCTGTGATGAGCACCAGCACGCCTTTGGCGCCCGTCATATCGACACCTTCAAGCAAGGGACAGGCAACGGCTTGTTCTGCTGCGATGCGCGCACGGTCTGGTCCGTTGGCCGTTGCAGTTCCCATCATGGCCTTGCCTTGTTCGCTCATGACTGTACGTACGTCCTCAAAGTCGACGTTGACCAAGGCCTCTACATTGATGATCTCGGCAATGCCACCCACAGAGTTACGCAGCACATCATTGGCATAAGCAAAAGCTTGGTCTTGTGTGACATCGTCGCCAAGTACATCAAGCAGTTTTTCATTCAACACCACAATCAAAGAGTCCACGTTGGCTTCTAGCTCTGCCAATCCCGCTTCTGCATTGGTCATTCGGCGACCACCCTCCCAATCAAAAGGCTTGGTGACCACACCGACCGTGAGAATTCCCATCTCACGTGCAACGCGTGCAACCACTGGGGCAGCACCTGTTCCCGTACCGCCGCCCATGCCCGCAGTGATGAAGACCATATTGGCGCCTTCGAGCACCTCTCGAATGGTTTCAGTTGCAGCTTCAGCAGCCGACTGTCCACGCTCGGGCTTGCTGCCTGCGCCTAAACCGTTGTCACCCAGTTGAATCACACGGTGTGCTGAACTGGCACGCAGGGCTTGTGCATCTGTGTTGGCGCAAATGAATTCAACCCCTCTCACACCACTCTTGATCATGTGCTCTACCGCATTGCCACCGCCACCCCCTACGCCAATGACGCGGATTTGAGTGTCAGAGCTAAATTCGTTTTTTTCAATCATTTCAATATTCATTTTTTTCTCCGATGTCTGTGATTTTGTTTAACCGTTAAGTTGTTGTGTGTGGCTACAGTCCTAACTGGTGGGCGGTGCGCCTCCTGCACAAGGTCGCCAACGGCGATGGTTGCGGTATCCATTGGGGACGCTTTGATATCCATAAACGCTGTGTATTTTCATCATCAGAAATTCCCCACAAACCAATCTTTTACCCGCCCAACCGCTGTTTTCATTGAGCCATTTTTTTGTGCGACTCTGAAACCTCTCAAGCGAGCCAAGCGCGCTTCTTCCAATAAACCCATGACAGTGGCTGCGCGCGGGTGGGAGACCATGTCGGAGAGCGCACTGCTGTAGCGGGGAACACCTCGACGGACCGCTTTTAAAAATATGTCTTCACCGAGTTCGATCATCCCCGGCATCATGGCGCTGCCCCCCGTCAACACAATGCCAGAAGAGATGACCTCCTCGTAACCAGAATCACGCAACACCTGCTGGACCAAGGAAAAAATTTCTTCGATGCGCGGTTCGATCACGCCTGCCAAGTTTTGACGGCTCAGCATGCGCGGGCCCCTGTCCCCCAAGCCAGGCACTTCAACTTGCACATTGGGGTCGGCAAGCAGTTGCTTGGCAAAACCAGACTCCACCTTGATATCTTCAGCATCTTTGGTGGGCGTGCGCAGTGCCATGGCAATATCGCTGGTGATCAAGTCTCCCGCAATCGGAATCACCGCAGTGTGGCGAATCGCACCATTGGTAAAGATAGCAACATCTGTGGTGCCAGCGCCAATGTCTACCAAGGCAACCCCAAGCTCGCGCTCATCTGCAGTCAGTACAGAGTGACTGGAGGCCAAGGGATTGAGCATGAGTTGCTCCACATCCAATCCGCAACGCCTGACACATTTGATGATGTTCTCTGCTGCGCTTTGTGCACCCGTGACAATATGCACCTTGGCTTCGAGTCGGATACCGCTCATGCCAATCGGCTCTTTCACATCATGCCCGTCAATCACAAATTCTTGCGGTTCCACCAACAGCAACCGCTGGTCGGTTGAAATATTGATGGCCTTGGCTGTCTCAACCACTCGGGCCACATCAGCTGCTGTGACCTCATGGTCTTTGACCGCCACCATGCCATGTGAATTCATGCCACGTATATGGCTGCCGGTGATGCCCGTGTAAACACGGGTGATCTTGCAGTCAGCCATCAACTCTGCTTCTTTCAAAGCTTGCTGAATACTTTGCACAGTGGCATCTATATTGACAACGACTCCTCGCTTCAAGCCACTGCTGGGTGCAATACCAAATCCAGCAAGCTTTAGCTCTGCCCCTGGCAATACTTCGGCTACAACCACCATCACTTTGCTGGTGCCTATATCCAAGCCTATGACCAAGTCTTTGTACTCTTTTGCCATGGAAACCTCTGTTTAATTACCTTGTTGGGGGTGATGTCAACGTACTCACCCCGCGCAAGCGCAAGGCGTATCCATTCACATGTCGCAAATCTGCCGCTTCAAGCGCTTGTGTTTGTCGTCCATATCGTTGACTGACTTGCGCCAGTGTCATCGTCATTTGCTTAACTCGAGTCATGACTTCTTCCTTTGCACCCCGACCCAACTCAATGTGTGCACCACCCTTGAGAACCGCACGCCAACTGCCTCTGCCTGTCAACTCCAAGCCTTTTATCTCTAACTGAACTTTGCTTAGCTCTGGTTTTAAAATTTCATACATCTGCAATACTTGAGTTGATTCTGTGTCTGGCCCGCTTAAGTGAGGCAGGTTTTCA
>JABMMR010000284.1 GCA_013205525.1 Burkholderiales bacterium
AGCAAGCACTGCGCACGTTGGGTTTTGGGAAAAGCAATCACATCGCGGATCGACTCTGCACCTGTCATCAAGGTGACGATACGGTCTAAGCCAAAAGCCAATCCACCATGGGGCGGCGCGCCATACTGCAAGGCATCGAGCAAAAAGCCAAATTTGATTTGCGCTTCTTCAGGCGTGATTTTTAAAGCATCAAACACTTTTTGTTGAACGTCGGCACGGTGAATACGCACCGATCCACCGCCAATCTCCCAGCCGTTGAGCACCATGTCATAGCCTTTGGCAATACATTTTTCAGGCGCGGTGACCATCCAGTCTTCGTGGCCGTCTTTGGGTGCAGTGAAAGGATGGTGGACAGCGTTGTAGCGTTGGGCTTCCTCGTCGAACTCGAACATGGGGAAATCCACCACCCACAATGGCGCCCAACGGTTTTCCAACAGTCCTTGTTTTTTGGCAAATTCGCTGTGGCCAATTTTCAGGCGCAAAGCCCCCATGGCGTCATTCACCACCTTGGCCTTGTCTGCCCCAAAGAACAACAAGTCGCCGTCTTTGGCGCCACTGCGCGACAAGATGTCGGCAATCGCTTTGTCGTGCAGGTTTTTGACAATCGGTGACTGCAGTCCCTCGCGGCCTTTGGCCACTTCATTGACCTTGATCCACGCCAATCCTTTGGCCCCGTAAATTTTCACAAACTCGGTGAAGCCGTCAATCTCACCACGGCTGATCTCGCCGCCACCGGGAACGCGCAAAGCCACCACGCGACCGCCTAGGGTTGTCGCTGGGGCGCTGAACACTTTGAAATCAACATCGGCCATCACATCGGTGAGTTCGGTGAATTCGAGTTGGACACGCAAGTCGGGTTTGTCAGAGCCAAAGCGATGCATGGCCTCGGCATAAGCCATGATGGGGAACTCGCCCAAGTCAATATCGAGCACCTGCTGAAACACCCCTTTGATCATGTCTTGAAACAAAGCGCGAATTTCTTCTTCACCCAAAAAGGAGGTTTCAATATCAATTTGGGTGAACTCTGGTTGACGGTCTGCTCGCAAATCTTCATCGCGAAAGCATTTGGTGATTTGGTAGTAACGGTCAAAGCCCGCCACCATCAGCAACTGTTTGAACAGTTGTGGCGACTGTGGCAGGGCAAAGAAGTGGCCATCATGAACTCGGCTGGGCACCAAATAGTCGCGTGCACCTTCAGGCGTGCTTTTGGTCAGCATCGGTGTTTCAATATCCACAAAGCCATTGGCGTCCAAAAATTTTCGTACCGCCATAGACACCCGATAACGCAGCATCAGGTTTTTCTGCATATAGGGGCGACGCAAGTCCAACACCCTGTGGGTCAAGCGGGTGGTCTCTGACAAGTTGTCGTCATCGATTTGAAACGGCGGGGTCACCGATGGATTGAGCACCACCAACTCATGACACAAGACTTCAATCTTGCCGCTTTTGAGTTGGTCATTGACTGTGCCGTCGGGGCGCGAGCGAACCAAGCCTTTGATTTGCACACAAAACTCATTGCGGATGTCTTCGGCCACTTTGAACATCTCTGCACGATCGGGATCACAGACCACCTGCACATAACCTTCGCGGTCACGCAAATCGATGAAGATCACACCACCGTGGTCGCGTCGGCGATTGACCCATCCACACAAAGACACAGTTTGTCCTTGCAGTGCTTCGGTGACCAATCCACAGTAATGCGTTCTCATAACTTTTTATCCAGTCTTTAATAAAAGCGATACAAAGGGCACCCGTAGGCGTCTCACTTCAAGGCGAGGGAGTAGGCAACACAGTCGGCGAGACAGCGCCCATGGAGATGACGTAGGTGAGCGCTTCGTCCACGCTCATGTCCAACTCCATCACATCGGCCACGGGCACCAGCAAGAAAAATCCGCTGGTGGGGTTGGGTGTGGTGGGCACGTACACGCTCATGAAACCCTCACCCAGATGCTTTTGCACTTCGCCTTGAGGAGCACCTGTTTGAAAGGCAATCGTCCAAGTACCTTGGCGAGGGTATTGCAACAACACCGCTTTTCGAAACGCATTGCCATTGCTGGAAAAAAGTGTGTCGGACACTTTTTTGACGCTGGTGTAAATCGACTTGACGATGGGAATGTGGGTGAATAAACGGTCCCATTGTTTGACCATCCAACGCCCCGCCACATTGGAAGCCAAGGCGCCGGTGAACACCAGCACCAAAAAAACCATGACCACACCCAAGCCTTTGATGCCGCTAAGTTGTTGTAATGCATTGGTATGCACTTGGGGCAAAACGCTGCCCACACCTGTGAGCACGTTGACCATGATGCCGTCTAAGGCACCGACCAACCAACTCAGCACCCAAATCGTGATAGCCAAAGGCAACCACACCAGCAATCCGGCGAAAATGTACTTTTTAAGATTCATGATGGGTTAAGAAAAAAAGCTGAAACCGCTGAAGGCGGCCTCAGTGACAAGCACAAGAGGGGGCACAAGACGCAGCGCTGGAGGCTGCAGGCGTATCAGCAGGCTTTACCGCTGGCGGCGTAGCAGTTTCGGGGGAAGGCGCGGGCGTACTGTCGTTGCCATCAGTGCTGGCTGGGGCGTTGCTTGCACCACCTTTGAAATCGGTGGCGTACCAGCCAGAGCCTTTGAGCTGAAAGCCCGCAGCCGTGAGTTGCTTGGTAAAAGACGGTTTGCCACAGGCAGGACAGTCGCTCAGGGGCGGGTCGGACATTTTTTGTAAATGGTCTTTAGCGAAGCCGCAAGCACTGCATTTATAGGCGTAAATTGGCATGGATTATTCGCAGGGTGGCCGCAGTTTATAGCCCTAGATTGTAAGCTTTTTATGTGTAAGCAGACATCTGCAAAGGAAAACTGGCCAAAGAATTCATATACTATTATTCTTTCGCTCGTACAGTGCGTTTCTTTCCCTGGGTTTTCGCTTTTACATATATGGAGTTTTTGCCATCATGAATAAACGTCTTTTGTGGGTTGTCTTGGCTTGTTTGTCTGTAGCGGCTTGCGGCAAAAAGGAAGAGCCTAAAGCTCCCGTTGCTGCGCCAGCAGTCGCGGCTGAAGAAAAAGTCTTGAACGTTTACAACTGGCCCGATTACATCGCCGCCGACATGATTGCCAATTTCGAAAAAGAAACCGGCATCAAAGTAAATTACCAAACCTTCGAGAATAACGAAGGCCTGCAGGCCAAATTGGTGGCCGGCAGTTCTGGCTACGACATCGTGGTGCCTGGCTCTGTGTTTGTGAAAGCCCAAATCGAAGCCGGCTTGCTGAGAAAGCTTGACAAATCGCAAATCCCTAATTACCAAAACCTCGATCCCGCCTTGATGAGCAAACTTATCGGTGTAGACCCAGGCAATGACTATGTTCTCCCTTGGGCGTGGAGCTTCACCACGGTTGCCATCAACAAAACCAAAGTAGCCAAAGCCTTGGGTAAGACGCCCATGCCTGATAACGCTTGGGACTTGGTGTTCAACCCCACCTACACCTCCAAGCTCAAATCTTGCGGTATCGCCTTTCTCGATTCACCCACAGAAATTTTGCCTCCTGCCCTGCATTACATTGGTAAAAACGCTTACTCTGAAGATG
>JABMMR010000285.1 GCA_013205525.1 Burkholderiales bacterium
GTGCAAAATCATTGCGTCGGTGATGTCGGCGATATGAAATTCGTCAAAACAAATCAACTTGAAACGCTTGGCCATGCGCAGGCCCAGTTCATCCAAAGGGTTGACCGTGCCTTGAAGTTCATGGAGTTCTCGGTGTACTTCACGCATGAACTCATGAAAGTGCAATCGGGTTTTGCGCTCAATAGGAACCGCTTGGTAAAAGCAGTCCATCAAGAAACTTTTACCGCGCCCTACCCCGCCGTAAAGATAAACCCCTTGAGGAATTGCGGGGTGGTTGATCAGTTTTTTGATGGCGTTGGCTCTTTTGAGCTTGTAATGCGCCCAAGCTTGCGCACAAACATCGAGCGCGGCAACCGCTTGCAGTTGCGCAGGGTCACTTTGAAAACCTCGCGCTTTAAGTTCTTGTTGGTAAATCTCTGAAACCGACATGGAGCTAGGCGCTTATTTGGCTGGTCTTTTCATTTGACACGAAGTTGGCTGGGAGCTGATGTAGGCATCCCAAACCGCTTCCGTGCGAAAACCATAGCCCGTGTTTTCCGCGTCGTACTTCACGCCCTTGGAGCCTTGCTTGGCCCAAATTCCCAAATAAAGCGGGGCCTCCAGTTGGTGATCTGTTTTTCGCATTTTGACTTCCCCTAAGGGACTTTTGTAGCTCAAGCCCTCCAATGCAAATGCAACGGCTTTGGCATCCGTAGACTTGGCATTTTTGATGGCTTGGAAAAGCATGTTCATGGTGTTCCAGTGGGCTGCAAAAATAAAGTCCTCGTTGTATTTTTTCTTGTAAGCCACAGAGATTTTTTCAAGCTCTGGCGTGTTGGCGTTACCCAGCCAATTCCAAATAACCCCCACTTTATTGACACCCCAAGAGCCCATTTGGGTTGGCGTTCCAGGGTTGTTGGCATTGAGAGTGAAAAAATTCACGTTCAAGCCAAAATCTTTGGAAGCCTTTAACAAAAGAGTTAAATCGCTGCCCCAGTTGGAAGTGATGACGGTGTCAGCACCGGTGGCCGCAATTTTGGCGACATAGGGCGCGAAGTCACGAATTTGCGCCATGGGAATGAATTCATTCGCCACCAGCTGTATATCGGGTCTTTTGCGTGCAAGATATTCTTTGGCAGATTTAGAAACCTGTTGTCCATGGGTGTAGTCCTGGTTCAGGAGATAAACTTTTTTGATGTCCTTGCGTCCCAGCATATAAGTGGTCAAGGCTTCCATTTTCATCTCGCTCGAGGGATAAAAGCGGAAATGCCAAAAGCTGCAGCGGTCATTGGTCAGCAAGGGATCCATGGCTGAGTAGTTCAGATACACCATGGCACGCTCGGGTTCACGCTCGGCCAATTTATTGAGGGCGTCTACCAGCGTTAAAGCCACGCCAGAGCCACCTCCCTGCGTAATGAAATGAATGCCGCGATCCGATGCGGCTTTCAACATATTGATGCTTTCCTGCGGTGAACCCTTGTTATCAAATTCAACCACTTCAAATTTAGGATCAGTGGCTGCTGACTTTTCATTCAATTGCAAAACCACCTCACGCAGCTGTTTCAAGGAGCCCTGCCCAGCTAACGCGAAGGGGCCGGAAAGGACATCAATGAACCCAATCTTGACTGTCTCAGCAGCTTGGGCGGGGACAAGACCACAGAAAAATATAGCCAAAAGGTAGAGGCGAAGCAAGGGTTTGAAATTCATAAGATCCTCTTGGGTAAATATTTAAAATATTTTTAGGCAGAAAAAAGTCCACCGTACTTCAGTCGCAATTCATTCTTCTGAACTTTACCTGTTCCACCCACAGGCAAGCTGTCCACAAAAATCACGTCATCCGGAATCCACCATTTTGCAACCCGTTGCTCTAGAAATGCCAAAAGCGCTTGCTTATCAGTAAAGTCTGGTTGCTTGCGCACAATCAACAACAACGGTCGCTCATCCCACTTAGGGTGCTTGATGCCAATCACCGCTGCCATGGCTACTTGCGGGTGTGCCGCTGCCGCGTTCTCGAGTTCAATGGAGCTGATCCACTCGCCCCCCGACTTGATGACGTCTTTGGTGCGGTCACGTATTTGCATCACTCCATCTGCGCTGATGCTGGCAATGTCCCCCGTGGGGAACCAGCCATCTAACAAGGCTTGGGTATCTGCCTTGTGATAACTTTCCACAATCCACTGCCCTCGCACCATCAACTCACCTTGCGATTGACCATCTCTTGGCAAAGAATTTCCTTCTTCATCCACGATTTTGAGTTCAATTCCAAACACCGACTTGCCCTGCTTGGCCACCATGTCGTGGCGCACCTCATTGGGCAAGGTCATTTCTTCAGCGCTTAAATTGCTGATGGTGGCAACGGCAGTGGTTTCTGTCATGCCCCAACCATGGCGAACATCGACCTTGTACACGTCGTTGAACTTGGCAATCAAGGCCTTGGGCATGGCAGAACCGCCCACACCCGTGCGGCGCATGGTGGTGAATGCAAGTTGGTTTTGCTCCAAATGCTGAACGAGCCCCATCCAAATGGTTGGCACACCGGCACTTAAAGTGACTTTTTCAGACTCCATCAATTCGTAAAGGCTCGCCCCATCCAACTTGGGCCCAGGCAGCACCAACTTGGCCCCAGCAATCAAACAAGCGTAAGGCAAACACCATGCATTGATGTGGAACATGGGCACCACGGGCAAGACTGTTTCCTGTGAAGAAATGTTCAACACATTGGGCAAGCATGCAGACAAAGCACTCAGCGCGATGGCTCGGTGAGAGTACATGACACCTTTGGGGTTACCCGTGGTGCCAGAGGTGTAGCAAAGAGCAGCACCAATGTTCTCGTCCAAGTCGGGCCACTCAAATGCAGCCGGAAATGGTGCGATAAAGTCTTCATAAGACTGTATATAAATACCCTCAAGCGTTGGCAAATGGGTTTTATCGCTCAAACAAATCCAGTGTTTGACCAAGCCGCACAGCGGCGCAACCGTCTTAACCAATGGGGCAAAGCTGCTGTCGAAGAGAACCGCTTCGTCTTCTGCATGGTTGATGATGAAAGCGAGTTGATCGGGATGCAGGCGGGGATTGCAGGTGTGCATGACCATGCCGCCACCCGATACGCCGTAATAAGACTCCAAATGCCGGTAATTATTCCAAGCGATAGAACCCACCACACTGCCAGGTTTCAGGCCAAGACTTTGCAGGGCATTGGCAAGCTGTTTGGCGCGGTTCGCCATATCCCTGAAGGTGTAGCTGTGCAAAGGGCCGTGCGTTTCTCGGCTGACCACTTGCTGCATACCAAATTGATTTGCACCATGCTCCAAAATGGCAGAGACCAAAAGTGGCCGCGCCATCATTTTTCCAAGAGACTGCATATTTTTTTCCTAAGCAACTTTTTTTGAGTATAGACAACGGTCTCAAGGCTGCTGTGCAAAGAGGGCTCAATAAATTATTTGCTACAATGAAAAATCAATGAAACATGCAAGAGTCAACCCATACAGTTGACATCCCTCAAGCATGTTTCTTGCTAGTAAAACCAAATATATTCATCGATAGCTCAGTTGGTAGA
>JABMMR010000286.1 GCA_013205525.1 Burkholderiales bacterium
CCTTTAGCCACTCGGGCACCCCTCCAGCGAGCCGAAGATTATAGCATATTCCTGTCTTGAAACTTCGCCAAGGCAGGAGAAAAGACCAATTCATACAAGCGGTTGGCGTTTTTAGCTCTCGAGACGCCAATCCATAGATAGGCCTTGGGTTTTCAACCATTTTTGCGCCTTGGAAAAATGCTGGCACCCTATGAAAGGCATGTCGCCGCGTAAGGCAGACAAGGGCGAGGGATGGTTGGCTTGTAAGACCCAACATGTTGGCTGGTGGCTTGAAGTTGGGTTGATCAAGTCACGCTTTGACTGTGCGTGCGCACCCCACAACATAAATACACACGCATGGGTTGATTCAGCTATAGCTTGAATAATTTCGTCAGTGAGTGCCTCCCAACCTTTTCTGGCGTGGCTGGCGGGCAGGCCATCTTCCACACTCAAACAGGTGTTGAGCAGCAAAACACCCTTGCTGGCCCAAGGTGCCAAAGTGGCTTCGAACGGCGCAGCCTGACCCAAATCTGTGAATAACTCTTTAAAAATATTGCGCAGTGACGGGGGCGGTGTCACGCCAGCAGGCACTGAAAAAGCCAAGCCCTCAGCCTGCCCGAGGCCGTGATAGGGGTCTTGGCCCAAAATCACCACCTTAATTTCCGGCAAGGGCGTGAGCCACAAAGCGCGCAAAGGCTGGGCCGGGTAAATACGTGCACCGACATGCAAACGTTGCCGCAAAAAAGCCAACAAAGCCTGCCCTTGTGGACTTTGCCAAAACCGGTCGACCAAGGGCTGCCATGAGGGATGCACCGGCCAGGCCAAGGGGTCGGCCGCGGTTAACCCTGCGCTTTCAGTCACCGAACAAAACGGCCAAGGCCTCTCCCGGCTGTTCGGCACGCATAAAGGCTTCTCCCACCAAAAACGCATGAACGCCTGCCGCACGCAAACGGCTCACATCTTCGCGGGTGGCGATGCCGCTCTCAGTCACCAACAATTTGTCTGCGGGCAGGTGATGCATCAACTCAAGCGTGGTGTCCAAGCTCACCTCAAAATTGCGCAGATTGCGGTTGTTCACACCCACCAGCGCAGTTTTGAGTTTGAGCACGCGATCGAGTTCTTGACGGTCATGCACCTCGACCAGCACCGCCATATCCAGGCTGCGGGCAGCGGCTTCAAACTCGGCCATTTGCGCATCATCTAAACAAGCGGCGATCAGCAGCACGCAGTCTGCGCCCATGGCGCGGGACTCGTAGATTTGGTAAATGTCGATCATGAAGTCTTTGCGCAACACCGGTAAATCGCAAGAAGCTCGGGCTTGCTTGAGAAAGTCGTTGCTGCCTTGGAAATACTGCTGATCGGTCAGCACCGACAAACATGCCGCACTGGTTTTGCCGTCGCCAAAGGCATAGCTTTGGGCAATATCCGCAGGAATGAAATCTTCTCGCAACAAACCTTTGGAAGGACTGGCTTTTTTCACCTCGGCAATCACTGCGGCATGGCCGGCGGCAATCTTGCGTCGCATCGCCGCTTCAAAGTCACGGGTGAGCACGCGACTCAAGGCGTCCGCTCTGACCGCCTGCATAGACACGGCGCGCTTACGCTGAGCCACTTCCTCGTGCTTGGTTTGAACAATTTGGTTCAGTATGTCGCTCACTGCTGGCCCTTTGTCGATGTTGCCGCGTGTTGGTGGGTGAATGCCAGCCATTGTGCCAACTTGGCTTTGGCTAGGCCGTTGACCAAGACATGCTGCGCCAAGGCAATACCTGCTGCCATGGTGGGTGCCACATTGGCGGCGTAAAGCGCAATGCCCGCATTCAAGGCGACGATGTCGCGTGGCGCGCCGGCCTGGTTGTCCAGCACGGCAAGCACCATGTCTCGCGACTGCTCGGGGGTGTCCACTCGCAACGCGCGGTGACTGGCCATGCTCAGGCCAAAATCTTCGGGATGAATTTCATACTCGGTGATATCGCCATTTTTCAATTCACCCACCATGGTCGAAGCGCCCAAACTGACCTCGTCCATACCGTCACGCCCGTACACCACCAAGGCATGCTCGGCACCCAAGCGTTGCAAGGCACGGATTTGAATACCCACCAAATCGGAGTGAAACACCCCCATCAAAATATGCGGCGCTGAAGCGGGGTTGGTGAGTGGCCCCAAGATATTGAACAAGGTGCGAACGCCCAATTCTTTGCGAACCGGTGCCACATTTTTCATGGCGGGATGGTGGTTGGGCGCGAACATAAAACCAATGCCTACCTCGGCGATGCATTGAGCAATCAAGGCAGGCGAGAGGTTGATCTCAGCGCCCAAACTCTCGAGCACATCGGCGCTGCCGCTTTTGCTGCTGACGCTGCGCCCGCCATGTTTGCTGACCCGCGCGCCAGCAGCAGCGGCCACAAACATGGCGCAGGTGGATATATTGAAGGTGTGGGCACCATCGCCACCGGTGCCGACAATATCGACCAAATGGGTTCGATCAGCCACCTCGACCTTGGCGGAAAACTCGCGCATGACTTGCGCGGCAGCCGTGATTTCGCCAATCGTTTCTTTCTTTACCCGAAGGCCCGTCAGTATGGCCGCGGTCATGAGCGGCGTCATTTCCCCGTTCATGATCATGCGCATCAAGTGCAGCATCTCGTCATGAAAAATTTCACGGTGCTCGATGGTGCGCTGCAGTGCTTCGTTGGGGGTGAGGCGGGTCATGGCTGTGGCGTTTTCAAAAAGTTATTCAACAAAGCGTGGCCGTGTTCGGTGAGTATGGACTCGGGGTGGAACTGTACGCCCTCAATGGGCAGGCTGCGATGGCGTACACCCATGATTTCGCCGTCATCGGTCCACGCCGTCACTTCCAATTCGGTAGGGCAAGTGCTGGGCTCAATCGCCAGCGAGTGATAACGGTTAACAGTGAAGTCCTTGGGCAAATCGGCAAACACGCCTTGCTGGGTGGTGTGGATGAGGCTGGTTTTACCGTGCATGAGTTGCTGCGCGCGGATGATGCGCCCGCCAAAAGCTGCACCTATGCTTTGGTGTCCCAAGCACACGCCCAAAATAGGCAGCTTGCCGGCAAAGTGCTGAATAGCCGCGACCGAAATACCCGCTTCTGCGGGTGAACACGGGCCGGGAGACACCACCAAATGACTGGGCTTGAGCGCCGCTATTTCTGCCAAGCTGATTTCATCGTTGCGGTGCACCAGCACCTCGGCACCGAGTTCACCAAAATACTGCACCAAGTTGTAGGTGAAGCTGTCGTAGTTGTCGATCATCAGGAGTTTCATTCCAAACCCCCTTCGACCAACTCGCTGGCACGCAGCAAGGCCCGCGCCTTGTGCTCTGTTTCCAGCCACTCCATCTCAGGGATGGAGTCCGCCACCACGCCCGCAGCGGCTTGCACATACAAGGTGTTGTCTTTGATGATGCCGGTGCGAATGGCAATAGCCACATCCATGTCGCCGGCAAAACTCAGGTAGCCGCAAGCACCGCCATAAATACCGCGCTTGACCGGTTCGAGTTGGTCGATGAGCTCCATGGCATGCACTTTGGGCGCGCCAGTGAGGGTGCCGGCGGGGAAAGTGGCGCGCAACACATCCATGCTGCTCATGCCGTCTTTCAACATGCCCTCGACATTGCTAACGATATGCATCACATGGCTGTAACGCTCCACCGCAAAAGCTTCGGTTACCTTCACCGTGCCGGTTTTGGCGATGCGCCCAATGTCGTTGCGCGCCAAGTCGATGAGCATCACGTGCTCGGCGCGTTCTTTGGGGTCGTTGATGAGCTCTTGCTCGGCGGCCAAGTCTGCTTCGGGGGTGGCGGCCCGCGGCCGGGTGCCCGCCAGCGGTCGTATGGTGACCTTGTTGCCCTCGGGCGTGGTTTCTTGGCGCACCAAAATTTCAGGCGAAGCCCCCACCACATGAAAGTCGCCCATGTGGTAGTAATACATGTAGGGACTGGGGTTCAAAGAGCGCAGAGCGCGGTACAAAGACAAGGGGCTTTGGGTGAAGCGCTTTTGTATGCGTTGCCCCACTTGCACCTGCATGAAGTCGCCTGCTTCGATGAGGCCTTTGGCGCGATCGACCGCCTTCAAATAATCTGCCTTGGCAAACGAGCGTTGGGCTTCTTGGCGAGCAGACGCCTTGAGTTCAGGCACTTGAACGGAATGCTTGAGCATCTCTTTGAGTTGCTGCAATCGATTGAGTCCGCTGGCGTAAGCCTGGGCAAGCGCAGGGTCCACATACACCAGTAATGTGAGCTTGCCCGAAAGGTTGTCGATCACCGCCAACTCTTCGGTTTGCAGCAGCAAAATGTCGGGACAGCCCAAGGTGTCGGGCGGACAAGAGTGCACCAACTTCTTCTCGATGTGGCGCACCGTGTCGTAACCAAAGTAGCCGGCCAAGCCGCCACAAAACCTGGGCATGCCTGGGCGCAGCGCCACTTTGAATCGCTGTTGGTAGCTGGCGATGAAGTCCAGCGGGTTGCCGTGGTGAGTTTCCACCACCACGCCGTCGGTCACCACCTCAGTGTGTGCATGCGCGCCAAAACCATTGGCGCGCAGCAAGCTGCGCGCGGGCAGACCAATGAAGCTATAGCGCCCAAAGCGCTCGCCACCCACCACCGATTCGAGCAAAAAGCTGTGCTTGCCCCCGTCTTGGTGAAACGCCAGCTTCAGGTAAAGCGAGAGCGGGGTTTCAAGGTCGGCAAAGGCCTCGAGCATCAAAGGGATGCGGTTAAAGCCTTGCTTGGAAAGTTGATTAAATTCGGTTTCTGTCATGACGCTAGAGCCTCCACAGCTCGACCCATTCAGGGCTTTCTAATTTGAAACAGAGGCGCCAAACAAGGGCCCCAGAGAAGGAGGCAGAAAAGGGTTTAAGCCAACACCATCACCGCCGAGCAGAGCTGGCGACGCCAAGGCCAAGCTCCTCGGTCATTGCAACCTGTGAGAGTGTTGAGATACATAAACATGTCGCAAAGTGTATCAAATGCGCCCAGAGGCGCTTAAAGTCGCAGCTCGGTGAAGCTGTCGATGAAGCCGTCGCAGTCAACACCGCGGATAGGCTCGCCATGGTTGTAGCCATAGGTCACCAGAACCACGGGGCAGGCGGCTGAACGCGCGGCTTGGGCGTCGTTTTGTGAGTCGCCCAGCATCAAAGTGTGTGATGGTTGGGTACCCAAGGCTTTGCAAGTTTCCAACAGCGGCATGGGGTCTGGCTTTTTGCGAGGGAAAGCGTCGCCACCGTACACATGACCAAAAAACCCATCAAGGCCTTTTCGCGCCAGCAAATCTTTGGCGAACACGGTGGGTTTGTTGGTGAGGCAGGCCATGGGTAGGCCTTGTGCTTGAAAAGCCTGCAAACCTTCGAGCACACCGGCATAAACTTTTGCATGCTGGCCGTTGACGCGCGCATAGTGATGCTGGTAACGCAAAAACGCCGGTTCGTACATATTGTCCACGGTGGTGTTGTCACACACCAAGCCACTGGCTTGCACCTCGGGCAGCCGCAACTGATGTTGCAGCACGGTACGCACCAAATGCTCCGAGCCCTTGCCCACCGCAATACTTACCACGGCAGGGGAAACCTTGGGCAGGTCGATGTCGGCCAAAGCCAAATTAAGTGCTGCTTCAAAGTCGGCCATGGTGTCGACCATGGTGCCGTCGAGGTCGATCATCAGGGCTTGGGTAGTAGGTAACAGCATGGTCATGAAAAGTGAAAGGTTTAACGCACCCACTGTACATACAGGGGCAACTTTTTGATCAGGTTGGCAATCAGACCGTTTTCGGTGTTGATCACCACCGAGCCGTCGGGGCTGCCCATGTCAGTCGCTGTCCAAACCCAGCCCATGGGGCCAGAGCCAAACCAATTGCTATTCAAAGCGGGCTTGCTACAGCTTTTCTCAATCAAGCCTTGCAACTCGGCTTGGGTGGGCAAACGCCAAGGCTTTGCGCCGGCAACGGTTTTGCTGGCGGTGGGCCAGTCTTGCGGCGTTACATTGCCCGAGCAGGCATTGCCATCCCACTTTAGGCCATGCATACAGCGTTGCCAGACCAAGCCGGTCTGGGTGTCTTTGACTTCCGCTCCGTTGCTGCCCTCCACCGCTTGGTAGCGCTCATCGGGGCGGGTGAGAGGGGTATCGGCAAAACAAGCAGCTTGGGCAAGGTTGGTGACAAGCGCCAAAAAGCTGATTAACACCAAGCCATGTAAACGATGGGACATAGACGCTTTCAAAGATTTCAAGATAAAGCCACGCGCATTTGGTCGATGACAGCTTTGTAGTCGGGTTTGCCAAAAATCGCGCTGCCCGCCACAAAAGTGTCCGCACCTGCACTGGCCACTTGGCGGATATTGTCGGGCTTGATGCCGCCATCGACTTCCAAGCGGATATCGCGGCCACTGGCTTGGATGCGCTTGCGTGCATGCTCGATTTTGCGCAAGGCTGAATCGATGAAACTTTGTCCGCCAAAGCCTGGGTTGACGCTCATGATCAAAATGAGGTCGATGTCGTCGATCAGCCAATCGAGCACATCCAATGGCTCGGCCGGATTGAACACCACACCGGCTTGGCAACCCGCGGCCTTGATGGCTTGCACGCTGCGGTGTGCGTGGGCTGAGGCATCAGGGTGAAAGCTAATAAGGTCGGCGCCAGCTTGGGCAAAAGCGGCGGCCAAGGCGTCCACCGGTTGCACCATCAGGTGCACATCAATGGGCACCGCCACACCGGCAGCGGTTTTGGCGTGGGGCTTCAAGGCTTGACAGACCATGGGGCCAAAGGTGAGGTTGGGCACATAGTGGTTGTCCATCACGTCAAAGTGAATCCAGTCGGCACCAGCGGCGATGACGTTTTTCACCTCCTCGCCCAAACGGGCAAAGTCGGCGGACAAAATGGACGGGGCGATACGGTAGTGGTTTTTCATGGGGCTTATTATGGTGTCAGAATGCAAGTTCAGCTGATTTTCTGTCAAACCTATTTCTTATGCCAGCCTACCAACTCCGTGTTGAAGTCACACCTCACTACCTGCCCGAGCAATCCGCGCCCGAGGACGGCGTCTACGCCTTCGCCTACTCGGTGCTGATTCGCAATACCGGCGACATAGGCGCACAAGTGATTTCCCGCACTTGGCACATCAACGATGCCGAGGGTTTGCATGAAAAAATCAAAGGCTTGGGCGTGGTGGGCTACCAACCCTTGCTGCAACCGGGCGAAGTGTTTGAGTACACCAGCGGCGCTCGCCTGCGCACCCCCACAGGCACTATGCACGGCAGTTATTTTTGCGTGGCCGAGGATGGCGAACGGTTCGATATCGACATCCCTATGTTTGTTTTAGATGCCTTGAGCGACAGCGGCAAACGTCAAATGCATTGACTCCCTATGGGCGAATTTGATTTGATTGCCCGCTATTTCAACCGCCCTGGCCGCACAGCGGTGCTGGGCGTAGGCGACGACTGCGCCTTGCTGCAACCGCAGGCCGGCATGCAACTGGCGGTGTCATCCGACATGTTGGTGCAAGGCCGACATTTTTTGTCCACCACCCCCTCTGCCGATTTAGGCCACAAAGCCTTGGCGGTGAACCTGAGCGACTTGGCGGCTTGCGGCGCCAAGCCTTTGGCTTTCACTTTGGCTTTGGCCTTGCCGTCTATCGACGAGGCTTGGCTGGCGGGCTTCGCCAAAGGCCTGTGGGCTTTGGCCGATGCGCACGGCTGTGAATTGATCGGTGGCGACACCACCCAAGGGCCACTGAATATTTGCATCACCGTATTGGGCGAGGTGCCGCCGGGTGACGCCTTGCTGCGCCAGCATGCGCAGCTGGGCGACGATATTTATGTCAGCGGCACGGTGGGCGACGCGCGCTTGGCCCTGGAGGTTTTTCGTGGCAACCTCAGCCTGCAAACCGCTGACTTTGAGGCTGCGCGTGCGCGCATGGACAGGCCCACGCCTCGGGTGTCGCTGGGCTTGGCATTGCGCGGCGTGGCCAATGCGGCCATCGACATCAGCGACGGCTTGCTGGGTGACCTGGGTCACATCTTGCAGCGCTCTCAAGTGGGTGCGGTGATTGACACGGGTTGGGTGCAAGACAGCGCCGCCATCAGTGACGCGATGCAAACCATCAGCTTTAACAAACGTTTGGACTTCGCCTTGGCCGGCGGCGACGACTACGAGCTGCTGTTTACCGCAGCGCCCGACCAAGCCGATGAGGTTTTGGCCGCCGCCGAGCAATGCGGCGTGAGCGTCACCTGCATTGGCCGCATCACTCCGGTGGCTGGCTTGCAGGTGCTGGACTTGCAAGGCCTGCCCCTGTCGCGGCGCTTTGCCGGTTTTGACCACTTCGCCCTTTAATATTCCGCCCATTAAGATCGCTTTCATGTCTTACGCCGCCAGTTTGCAAGCCTCGCGCTTCATGCTCTCTCACCCCGCGCACTGGGTGGCCATGGGTTTTGGCTCGGGCTTGAGCCCATGGGCACCAGGGACAGTCGGCACCCTGTGGGCCTGGGCCTCTTATTTATTGATGGACTATTGGCTGGACACCGAGCAACTGGCGTGGGTGCTGGTGGCTGCCTTGCCCTTGGGTTGGTGGGTCTGCAAGCTGACTGCGGACCATATGCAAGTCAATGACCCCAGTTCCATTGTGTGGGATGAGATTGCCGCTTTTTGGTGGATTTTGTTTTTATGGATGCCCGCCAGTTTGACCGGGCAATTTGTCGCCTTTGTGCTGTTTCGCTTGTTTGACGCGGTCAAGCCCGGCCCTGTGGGCTGGGCAGACGCGGCGTTTCACGGGCAGGGATGGCGTGGCGGCTTTGGCATCATGTTCGATGACATCGTGGCGGCTTTTTGCACGCTGCTGTGTTTGGCACTTTGGCAGGCGACACGATGAACACGCAACAAACTGTTCCTACCTTGGCGGATGCGTTGCTGCAGCGCGGCTGGATGTTGGCCAGCGCCGAGAGTTGCACCGGCGGCATGATCGCTTCGGCTTGCACCGACTTGGCCGGCTCCAGCCAATGGTTTGAGCGCGGCTTTGTCAGCTACAGCAACGAGGCCAAACAAGAGATGTTGGGTGTGCCCAGCGCTGTCTTGGCGCGGCACGGCGCGGTCAGCGAAGAAGTCGCCCAAGCCATGGTGCTGGGCGCTTTGAAAAAATCTCAAGCGCAAGTGGCTGTGGCGGTCACCGGTATTGCGGGACCCAGCGGCGGCGGCCCCACCAAGCC
>JABMMR010000030.1 GCA_013205525.1 Burkholderiales bacterium
GAGCCCGCCATTGCTTTGTCGGTGGTGCTGGCAGCTTTCAACAACTTGTTGGGTGTCAGCTCTCTTAAGCGCTGGCGTTTGGCGTTTGTTTTCGGTCTGGTGCACGGTTTCGGCTTTGCCAGCGTGTTGCTGGACTTGGGGCTGCCTGCTAGCGCACTTTTTGCCGCCCTGGGCGGCTTTAACTTGGGTGTTGAATTGGGACAACTGGCCATCGTTGGAGCGTTTTTACCCTTGTCTTGGGCGATGCGGCGAACTCGTTTTTACCGATGGGTGGTGGTAACAGGTGGATCACTTACTGTCGTTTTGTTGGGGCTGTTTTGGACAGTGCAAAGAGTGGGGTGGCTTGATTAATCTATTCTTTGATCAATAAAACAGCAAATTTATGTCAAAGCTGCAACGGCGTACCGTAACCCGTCAGCTCTAAAAATCCTCGCCCAAGAAGCCGCTCGCCCTTCATTAGACTGACGGCCCCCTCCCAATAAAATCCGCCTGTGCTGGCACGCGCATCCACCTCTTGAGCCATCATCAATGGGACCAGACGGTAAAGCTCAGCGCCTATGACTAAGTCCATAGGAATGGGGTAGTCAATCAATGACTTTGATCGCCAACTGCCGCTGGCTTGCCAGCGAAGCGGCTCCCCATCTTTGGTTGGTCGACCTTCACGATCTCGCATATCGACATGGGCGTATATAGACTCGGATTGATTGTTCCGAATCCGAAAAGCCATCAACGTTCCACCGTCCAACAAATTGATGCCCACCCAATCCCAGCCAACGGCGCCTGGCATCAGCAATTGACTTGACCACTCATGATCCAGCCAAGCTTGACCTTGAAGGGTTTTCTTTTGCTTACCCCGTTGAACATTGCCATTGACACTCAATGGTGCTCGACTGTAATAGTGACTGGCTTGCTCGGGGCTAGGCCCCTTTTGAGAAAAGCCATCTCGTCCTCGAAGAATAACTTTTTGATTTGTCCTGGCTTCAAAGGACAGAGAAAAATCCTTGTCTGAAAAATGTCCTTCATAAGCTTCAGATGCATGGCCTTGTATTCGGCGCAGAAACCAGTCTTCGAAACGCAGGTCGGTGTCAGAAGTATCCGCATGCAAACTGCTTCCATTTAAGCGACCGGCTCGGTTGGCGTGCACGAAGACATTTTCTTGACCCATGGCAATAGCGGCATGCGCAAACAGCAATTGGCTTGGAGCTAAGCGGCTTGGATTTTCTGGCGCATGTTGAGTTCTGCTGCGAAAAAAGGTCAACTGAAAACTAACAGCGGACTGCCCCTGACCCAACCAGCCCGTCAGATACCACCACTCAGTGCGGTACTCGGGGTGAGCGCCGTAATCTCTGGGAAATACCAAACGACGAGGTTTTACGGTTGGGTAAAACGGTGTCTCTGCTCGGGCTGTATCTGCGGACCAAGGTAAAAACCCCGCAAGCAGGGAAACAGCGGTTTTAAAGGCATAACGGCGGTTTGGTGGACGTGGTGTCATGTCATTTACCAATCGGCCCTGAGGCTTTCTGCTAAGCGTTTTGAGTCCAGTCCTTGACCTGCAGCCCAGCGCGCAGCCAACACGCCCAGCAACAGCAACAAAACACTGATTGCCAACCATTGCTTGAAATCAAAATGCGTGTTCATCGTCCAATGAAAAGATTCAGGATTTACTTTATGAATCAGTATTTGGCTCATCAGGCCCCCCAACGCACTGGCCCAGACCACGGCCACGGCCAACAGCAAACCAACCTCTAAAGACACCAAATGCAAGCTGTCTTTGTATGACATTCCCAGATGCGCGAACAACCCAAACTCACGTCTACGCAAAAGCAACTGACCGGTGACACCCGCAGCAACTGAAAAAAGAGCGACAAACAAAGCAGCTGCCTCTAGTGCATAGGTCATGGCAAAACTCCGGTCGAAGATTTTGAGCGAAAGCTCTCGTACATCGCTGGCACTGATCCATTTAAGTTGGATCAATTCGGGTACTTGAGCTTGTATGCTGGAAATGACTTGGGCCGTGTCTGCTCCGCTTTCTATCCAAACCGAAATACTGGATCGCGAACGGTCCCCTGTGAGGGCTTCGTAGTCTTCTGTAGACAACACCACCGATCCATGTTGGCGGCCATAGTCTCTGTACAAGCCTGCGACCCAAACCTTGGACAGGCCTTGCGCTTGCAGTGGCAAGCTGGTTTCTTGGCCCACACGCCAGCCGTAGAGATCGGCCATGGCCTCGGATCCAAAAACCACCAGATGCTTACGGTTGTCCGTGGGTGGCAATTTCGACATGCCCACCAGAGCCACCGACTGCATCGGATTTTGCAGGTTCAGAGGCTTTGCGATCAAGACCACATCAGGGCGGTCGCTGGCAAGGCGAATATTTCTTTGTCGGCTGGTTTCCACCTTTTGTACTTGGGGCACTTGGGTGACCAAGTCTTGCACATTTGGAGAAAACCCTTGCTGATCGGCCATGGATTGGCTGCTGGTGTAGAGGTCAGCAGGCAACACCAAATTCAACCAATCGGAAACCGAAGTTCTGAAGCTGCTGACCATGACCATCATGGCCACCGTCAATGAAAACGCGGCCACTGTGCCCGCGATCAAAGGCGTGGCCGCAGAAGGCGCTTGCGCCAATCGCCAAATGGCAAAGCGCACAACAGCAGGAACACGCAAAGGCGCAACCACGCGTGAGAGGCCACCCCAGAGCTTTGACAAAATCCACGGCACGGCCAAGAGCCCGGAGCACAGCAGGGCCGCAATCGCCGCGTAGGCAGCCCAAGGTAACTCATCCAACGTGGGCAATATGAGCAACACGATGGCCAGCGCAGCGCTCAGAAGACTCCACTTTAAGGAGGGCAACTTGAGCACCAATGTTTCAGCTTGATCCGCACGCAACATAGTCATGGGCCGGCGCCAGTTGATTTGCGACAAAGGTAGCCACGCGGATAACAATCCCATCAGCACTGCGGCCATGGCAAAAATAAACAGCGCCACCCAGTCAATGACCATGGCAGCTTGTGCACTCGAAAAGTAATTGCCGCCCAAGTCACCCCCTACGATGCGCATCAAAATGGCCGCCAACAAAAGACCCATTACGACACCCAACAAGCCGCCCAAAGCACCAATCAGCCCGCCTTGTGCCCAGACAAAACGCCGAAGCCAAGGCTCGCTGGCGCCAAGCACACCCAACAAAGCCAGCTCAGCTCGCTGACGAACGATGGACAAATGGACCGCTGTGGACACCAGAAATCCCCCTGTGAGCAAGGCCACCATGGCCAGCACTGTGAGATTGACACGGTAGGCACGCGATAAAAGCGACATGCGTCTGTTGCGGTCTTGCATGGCCACCAATTGCAAAGGCTCTGACTGCGCTGTCAGAGCATCACTCAGCCCTTGTGTGCTTTGCCATTCTTCCAGGCGAAGGTCAAGTCTAGACACCACACCCAGTCGGTTAAAAGCCCATTGCGCGCTGCCAATGTCCATCACGCCGATCGCTTGAGCTGCAGCGCCTGGCACTTCCCCTGCCACTTGCAAGGACACCGAATCGAGGCCATGTCGCAAGCTGATGTTGTCGCCCACCTTGACGTTCAATGTGTTGAGTGCCGCACGCGATAAAAACAGCGACTTGGCATTGAACAAACTGCGGACATCGCTCATCACAGACGGTAGCAATGAAGGGGAAACAATCGCAGATTTGAAAAAATCCAAGCCCAGCACCGTCAGTTGGTCTGTGCGAACGACCAGCACAGGACTCACCGTGTGAATGCCCAAGTCTGCCCGGCGGCGGTCCCAATCTTCGATTTTCCGATCATCCATCTCACCCAAAGGCGAAACCAACTGAGCCGAGGCTTGGCCATTGACCGTGTCCAAAGCCAGGCCAAATGAGGCGAGTGCCGAAGAGTTGACGGTGTGTATTGCTACGGCCAGCATCACACCGATGGCCACCATCACAAGGGCGACTAACCATCGCGTCCAAGCTTGGATACAAGCACCTTTAAGCAGCCACAGGAAAAGGACCTGCTGACCTGTTAGCCTCAACAAACCAAGCCTTTTTGGGTGAGGCGCAATGTTCTGCCCATGGACCTGGCAGCCTCGTCAGAATGGGTGACCATCACCAAACTGGTCCGGCGCTCCCGACACAAGCCAATCAGCAGGGCCAAGGTCTTGGCGGCCGTGTCTGTATCCAAATTACCTGTAGGCTCGTCGGCAAACACCACCTTAGGCCGATGCACCAACGCACGCGCCAGTGCCACGCGTTGCTGTTCTCCGCCGGACAAACCAGAGGGCTTAGCGTCTAGCCTAGCGGCCAAACCCAAATCTTCCAGCAGTTCCCGCGCCAACTGGGCCGCCGCCTGGCCAGACGCTGCACCCAACAAACAAGGCACCATAACGTTTTGAAGCGCTGACAAATGCGGCAGCAGGTGAAACGCTTGAAACACAAAACCCATGTCTGCTTGTCGACAAGCTCGCCGCTTTTCGGGCGACCACTCAGACGTGGGCTCGCCAGACCAATGCACGCTGCCATGGGTAGGGACTTCAATCCCTGCCATGATGTTGAGCAATGTGGACTTGCCACAACCCGACGTGCCTTGAATGGCCACATGCTCACCCAACGCAAGATCAAAAGAAAGGCCTTCAAAAAGCCATTCGCCCGGCAGGTAAGCGTGTCCCACTGAAATTAAACTTAAAAGAGACATGAAGCAAAGGTCAAGTGTGAGCGCGAGATGGTCTGTGTGCTGAAAAGCGTTTTGTACAGCGATTATGGTTCGCAACGCAGAGCTTCGCTGGATGAGCGGTAGATTTAAAAATAAAAACCACTTTTTTTTAAGCTTAATATCATCGATAAATACTACATAACTTCCGCTGTATCCTGTCTGGCGTAATCGCCATTACGAAAAGCAGTTCATAAGAAATACGCTTACACATTATTTAACCAAAGGCGATTTTGAACAACAGTCGGAGGTGTAATTCACCCAGCATGAAAGAGCCATTAAAAACACCTGAGGCAATAAGGGATCAAATATGTAGGGAATTAAGCCGCGCAGCAGCAAGGCAGAAGAAATCACGAAGCACAAAAACGCAATTTTTGTATTTTGGAACAAGAAACTCAACTTGAAAAACCAAACAAACTGCAATCAACACACTTTGCTGTAATAACTTCTGATGTGATGGAGATGGATTGGCTAGAGTTGGCAAGCAGTGGTCATCGTCGGGCCAAGATTAGCCTTGATTCATGGAAGTGGTTAATTCCTTGACAGTGAAGAAGTTACCCCTCAGTGCCATCGAGTTTAATAAGCTGATGTTTATGCGATCCAGATATTGATTTCTTAAGAATCTTATAAATGTCTAAATCAAATTCGGCAGACCCAGACCTGGCTAGCTCGTACAGTTCGTCATAGTTGCTGGCAACGCCCAGATAGCACCATTTGTCAACCACCACCATGCAGTCTCCATCTTTGATGGCAATAGGTCCTTCGAACGGCCAGACCTGAACTTTAAACAGGTTCAATGCAGTTTCCAGTTTCAAATTGTGCACATTTATGGAGACCTTACCTATGCAAGCACCTTGGCATTGTTTGACTTGATAGCCAAAGCAAGGTCTCCCCTCCTCTATTTTCTCTATGCCTAGCAGCGCCTCGCACAGCTGGTATTTTTTAGCGACAGCAGCCAAATAGCCGTGTGCTTCTTTTTTACTGTAAAAAAGTCCAAAGAGGTTTTCTTGCAAGCCCGGTTGTAAATTTTTATGTGTCACCAGAATTGGCCTTTGTACGCCAAAGCTATCCTTTGTCAATTGCCACGCACTCAAATCTTTTGACTTACGCAACTTGATATTCATACTCGGCATCTGCTCTTTGATAAGCCTTGACTCCAGAATCAATGCTGTTAGCTCACCGCTGGTCTCTATCCAATCAATATGAAAAACTTGCAGTGACAACTTCATTTCCTTTCGAACCGTTAGAGCGCTTTGAAAGTGACTCATCACACGGCTGCGCATATTTATACTTTTACCAATATAGAGCGGTGCGTTGTGCTCACCATAAAAAATATAACAGCCGCAAGTATCGGGAATGGCATCGATGACTGATTGGTTGATATTGGGCGGAAGGCTAACACTGCCAACCAACTGGTTTAAAGCGGCAAGTAGGCGATCTTTACCAACAGTGTCCTCACAAACACGCCAAAATTGCAACAGTAAATCTGCATCGCCCATAGCGCGATGGCGACTACTGACAACTA
>JABMMR010000287.1 GCA_013205525.1 Burkholderiales bacterium
ACTCTCATTTATTCAGTCAAGAGGGCCACAAATTCGACTTGCAACTGGAAGATGCCGTCGCTCAGGTCAATGCGTTAGAAATTCAACCTGACTTTGTGCTCTACGGTGGTGACATTGCCCAAAACGGCACAGTGGATCAATTGGCTAAAGGTAAAAAAATCCTTGCCCAACTCAAGCCAAAGATGATGGTCATTCCTGGTGAGCACGACTGGTATCTGGACATGGGTGCAGCTTGGAACGGCATGTTTGGTAAGGATTACTGGTCTTTTGATCACAAAGGTGTCCATTTCATTGGCTTCAATTCCATTTTGGTCAAGGACTTCTGGACCGAGAAGGGCCTAACCAACAAGCAACGCATGGAAGCCATGGAAATGCTGGAAGGACCCATTGGCGGTCTGTGGGGAATTCAAGCTCAGCAATTGGAATGGCTGAAAAAGGATGTGGCTAATTTGGCACCTGACACACCGGTTGTAACCTTCAGCCACTCACCGCTGTGGGACTACTATCCCCGTTGGAATTTCCAAACTTCTGACGCTCCTGAAATCCGTAACATTCTGTCTAAGTTTGTCAATGTGACATCGTTCCACGGCCATGTCCATCAAACCATTTACAACAAGATCGGCAACATGACTTCCATTGGTGCCATGAGCACTTCATGGCCATGGCCTTATCCGCCTATCAATGTTAAGTACCCACAAAGCCAGCAATACCGTGCTGATCCAGGTAATGAACAAGACGGCATGGGAAGTTTGCAAGCTTCGTTCAGTGCAAACGGCGGCAAAGCACAGCACATGCCTTTCGCTGATTCACTCCCGCCATTCCTCAAGAATGGAATAAAGATCTAATCACATTGTCCTTGTGAGGCCCGCAGTATTGCGGGCCGCTTTTCCATAAACCCATATAAGGAGGCGTTTCATTCATGAAAAAAAATAATATCCTTAAATCTTTGACTGGTTCTATCCTGTTAACGATAGCAACATCAGTGGTGTATTTCCAAGCCAACGCGCGCGAGCCTTTCACCAAAGAGGAACTCAAAGCACAACAAACAAAGCTTCTTGCGGCAGTTGAAGAGGGCTACAACATATGGCACGGTAGCAACCCAACGACGCAAAACAACGGCTTGGCTTGTGGTAACTGTCATCCAGATGCTGCAGCGTCAAACCCACAAACTTTCCCCAAATATCACACTGCCTTCGACAGAGTAGTAACTTGGCGTGAAATGGCCAATTGGTGTATCCAAAACCCCCAAGGTGGCAAGGTATTGGATGTGAGCGGGCCTGAAATGCTTGCCATTGAAGCCTACGCCTTTAATCTTCATCGTGGATTACCCATTGAACCAGGTCTTGCAACTCGGCAAACTAAACCGGTCAAAGTTGATTACGGCAAAGGTTTTGCAAGCAAGCCCTCTGGCATTGGTTTTGACACCAAGTAACTTCCAACGTTCATAATTTTGCACCCTGCCAAGAACCTCATTAAAGTATTTTGTTCATATTTGCCTACTGCTTTTTGGACATCATTACTTTTTTGGGGCAACTTGGTTTTTGCTGAGCAGATCTGTGATCAACCATTTACTGAAATTCCTTTGCACATTCAGGCAGATGAACGAGGTTGGGTCTTTGATTACCGCGCACGCTTGCAGTGGCAAAGGTGTGCGATTGGACAAACTTGGGTAGAACAGCAATGCGTAGGCAATGCTGAAGTTATGACTTATTCTCAGGCTATCAGCACTGTTACCGAGCTTAATCGGCAAGGTATTGACGGCTTCAATGACTGGAAGCTACCCCATCTTAAAGATTTGGCTTTCATTGCCGAACAGCACTGCCGCAATCCACGCGTCAGGTTGGAATTGTTCCCAAACTTTCCCCCTGGTGTTTTTTGGAGCCGTTACACACGCATCGTTAATGACTTTGATCCACATGTTTTCACAATGGATTTTGGCTTCTCTGGTGTTTCGTTAAAACATCCCGAAGAGTCGCATTTTGTGCGATTGGTTCGGAAACTTCACTAACCCTCACTTCTCTATTCCAATGAAAAATTTCAATCGACGCATCTTTTTGATTCATTCAGCTGCACTCACAAGCGCTACTCTAGCCACTCAGGTATCCGCATCAGAAAAGAAAATGAAATCTGCTGCGCCTGGCGAAAGACTCTCGGAAGCTGATTCATATCCTAAGTCTATGGGTTTCAAATTAGAGACCAAAAACATAGATAAAACCCGTTATCCACGACACACCACTGAGCAATATTGCAGCAGATGCCAACTCTACGAAGGCAATGCCACTGAGGGAGAGTGCTCTTTTTACGGCGGTCGAATCGTACCTGCTGCTGGCTGGTGTAAAAACTTCAAGTTGAACAAATCTGCCGCCTAAGCACAGACCCCCAACGGCGGCCCTCAGCAACTGAGGGTTGCCGTGATATTGAATATTTAGTTAACCTCCATATAAAAAAACAATTTAGATTCATTAATTACATATTGACTATATAAAGTGTCAACTTATCATGACACATGGTCTTTTTTGAATTCTCTTGTGTTCACTCACACGCTAATCCGCAGGGGGTATCCATGTTTAATCGTCTCGGCAAAGCTTGTTCTCTAAGTGGTATTTACCTGCGTTCTTGTTTTTGGATCAGCATGCTCTTTCTGCTGACAGCTTGCGAGGGACCCACCTCGGTACAGCGCGGTTACCGCGGCACCAGCATGCTGCAAATTTACCAACCGAGTGTGCTGGCTGCCAACGCAGCCATTCACGAAATACCCGAGCCCGAACCCGTAGACCCCCCCGAACCCGATGGACCCAAGCTCAAAGACCTTTATGAAAATATCCAAGTCTTGAACGACCTCTCGCCCCTGGAGTTTTCCCGCATCATGGCCGCCATGACCACTTGGGTAGCGCCTGATGAAGGTTGCAAGTTCTGTCACAACACCAAAAACCTGGCCTCTGACGAGAAATACACCAAGGTGGTGGCAAGGCGCATGTTGCAAATGACGCGCAACTTGAATAACCAGTGGAAAACCCATGTCAAAGATACGGGTGTGACCTGCTGGACTTGCCACCGAGGACAAGCGGTGCCCAGCGGCGACTGGTTCAACAACCCGGGTTTGCCGCATTCACAAGGCAATATGCTGGGTGACAAAGCGGGGCAAAACACGCCCACCATGTCCGAAGTGGCTAACTCCTCCTTGCCTTTCAATCCCTTAAGCACATACTTGGTCAATGATGACTTCAATATCCGCGTTCAAGGAACGCAGGCGCTGG
>JABMMR010000288.1 GCA_013205525.1 Burkholderiales bacterium
ACCAACTGGTGCAAAACCAGGCTGGACAAGCGGGCTCTTTGTTGCCACTGTTGCACGACATACAAGACCAGCTTGGGTTCATTCCTGCAAGCAGTGTGGCTTCTATCGCCGAGGGGCTTAACCTCACACGCGCAGAAGTGCACGGCGTCATTACTTACTACCACCACTTTCGCAGCACCGCGCCTGGCAAACACGTGATTCAAGTGTGCCGCGCAGAAGCTTGCCAGTCTTGCGGCGGCGAGGAGTTGTGGACCTTGGCTGAAAAACTGCTGGGTTGCAAAGCCCATGAAAACAGCGCTAACGGCATGTTCTCTTTAGAGCCGGTGTATTGCTTGGGACTGTGCGCCAGCTCGCCAGCGGTACAAATTGGCGACAAATTGCATGCCCGCGTCAACGAAGCCAAGCTGACCCGCTTGGTACAAAGCTTGGAGACAGCGGCATGAGCATCACGATTTTTGTACCCTACGATTCAGCCGCAATCGCTGCCGGTGCCGACGAAGTGGTTGACGCTATTCATAAAGAGGCGGCTGCGCGTGGCCTAACTATTGATGTGCAGCGCAACAGCTCGCGTGGCCTGTTTTGGCTCGAACCTTTGGTGGAAGTGCTGACACCGCAAGGTCGTGTGGCTTATGGGCCTGTGGCTTTTGAAGATGTGCCATCGCTGTTTGAAGCAGATTTTTTGCATGGCGCAAAGCACCCACTGTGTTTGGGCACTACAGACGCCATTCCTTATTTGGCCAAGCAACAACGTCTCACCTTTGCCCGCATGGGCGTGACCCGTCCTTTGTCTTTAGACGATTACGCAGCGCACGGTGGCTGGGTGGGTTTAAAAAACGCAGTTGCCATGCAAGGCGATGCGGTGGTGCAAACATTGCTGGACTCAGGCCTGCGCGGTCGCGGTGGCGCGGCCTTTCCCGCTGGCATCAAATGGCGCACGGTACGCGCCACCACAGCGGCGCAAAAGTACGTGGTGTGCAACGCCGACGAAGGTGACTCGGGAACGTTTTCCGATCGCATGACCATGGAGGGCGACCCCTTTATGCTGATTGAAGGCATGGCGATCGCCGGCTTGGCGGCTGGCGCTACCCAGGGCTATATCTACATCCGATCTGAATACCCGCACGCCATTTCCACTGTGAACACCGCCATCGCCTTGGCCGAGTCAGCCGGCTATTTGGGCAGCAATGTGCTGGGCAGCGGGCAAGCCTTTTATTTGCATGTACGCAAAGCCGCAGGCTCTTATGTGTGTGGTGAAGAAACCGCCATGTTGGAGAGCATTGAGGGCAAGCGTGGTCTGGTGCGGGCTAAGCCACCTCTGCCGGCGCTTGAAGGTTTGTTTGGCCAGCCCACGGTCATCAACAACGTCATCACTTTGGCCAGTGTGCCCATCATCATGGCCAAGGGTGCGGCCTTTTACAAAGACTTTGGCGTGGGCCGCTCCACTGGCACCTTGCCATTCCAACTCAGCGGCAACATCTTGCAAGGCGGCTTGGTTGAACGTGCTTTTGGTTTAACCCTGCGCGAACTGCTGTTTGATTTTGGCGGTGGCAGCCGCAGTGGCAGGCCCATCAAAGCGGTGCAAGTCGGCGGCCCTTTGGGTGCTTATGTGCCTGAATCCCAATGGGATGTGCCCTTGGATTACGAAGCTTACGCCGCCATGGGCGCGGTGGTGGGCCACGGCGGCATTGTGGTGCACGACGAGCGCGCCAATATGGCCAAGTTGGCCCGTTACGCGATGGAGTTTTGTGCCATAGAGAGTTGCGGCAAATGCACGCCTTGTCGCATTGGCTCAACCCGTGGCATGGAAACCATAGACCGCATTGGCACGGCCTCGAACAAAGAGCAACAGGTGCATTTGCTGCGCGACCTGTGCGACACCATGTTGCATGGCAGTTTGTGCGCCATGGGCGGCATGACACCTTACCCCGTGCTATCGGCTCTCAACCATTACCCCGAAGACTTTGGCCTTGCACCCGCGGTTGCAACGGCTCACTAAAAGGAAACACCATGCTGATGTTCTTGAAACAAGAGCGCGATCACGGCACGCCAGCGCGCACCTCGGACCAAACGGTTCAACTCGAAATTGACGGCTACTCAGTGAGCGTGCCCAAAGGCACTTCGCTGATGCGCGCCGCGGTTGAAGCAGGCATTCAAGTGCCCAAACTTTGCGCTACCGACAGCTTGGAGCCGTTTGGTTCATGCCGTTTGTGTTTGGTTGAAGTCGAGGGTCGCAAAGGCTTTCCTGCTTCTTGCACCACGCCTGCTGAGGCCGGCATGGTGGTACGCACCCAAACCCCCAAGTTGCAAGACCTGCGCAAAGGCGTGATGGAGTTGTACATCTCCGACCACCCACTGGACTGCCTGACCTGCAGCGCCAATGGCAACTGCGAGTTGCAAGACATGGCCGGTGTCACCGGTTTACGCAATGTGCGTTACGGTGTCGGCGCGCAAGCGGGCGACCACCATTGCGATATGAAGAAAGACGAGTCCAACCCGTATTTCACTTACGACCCCAGCAAGTGCATTGTGTGCAACCGCTGCGTACGTGCCTGCGAAGAAACCCAAGGCACGTTTGCTCTCACCATCTCAGGACGAGGTTTTGAGAGCCGCGTGTCTGCGGGCCAAGACCAGCCTTTCATGGACAGCGAATGCGTGTCTTGTGGTGCTTGCGTCGAGGCCTGCCCGACTGCCACGCTGCAAGAAAAATCCATCATCGAACTCGGTCAACCCGAGCACAGCCTGATCACCACCTGCGCCTACTGCGGTGTCGGTTGCGGCTTCAAAGCTGAGATGAAGGGCAACACCGTGGTACGCATGGTGCCTTGGAAAGACGGCAAAGCCAATGAAGGCCACTCCTGTGTGAAAGGCCGTTTTGCCTGGGGCTACGCCACGCACCAAGACCGCATCACCCAGCCCATGATTCGCGCCAAGATCACCGACCCATGGCAAGAAGTCAGCTGGGACGAAGCCATCAACCATGCAGCGTCTGAGTTCAAGCGCATTCAAGCCAAGCACGGCAAAGATTCGGTGGGCGGCATCACTTCTTCGCGCTGTACCAACGAAGAAACCTATCTTGTACAAAAGTTGGTGCGTGCCGCTTTTGGTACCAACAACGTTGACACCTGCGCCCGGGTTTGTCATTCGCCTACCGGCTACGGTTTGGGACTGACCTTTGGCACCTCGGCTGGCACCCAAACCTTCAAATCGGTGGAACACGCCGATGTGTTGTTGGTGATTGGCGCCAACCCCACCGACGCGCATCCCGTGTTTGCCTCGCGCATGAAGCGCCGCTTACGCAAGGGCGCCAAGCTCATCGTGGCCGACCCACGCAAAATTGACTTGGTCAGAAGCCCGCATGTGAAAGCCCAGCACCATTTAGCCTTGAAGCCTGGCACCAATGTGGCACTCATCAACTCTTTGGCCCATGTGGTGGTCACCGAAGGCTTGGTCGCCAAAGACTATGTAGCCTCGCGTTGCGACAACAAGAGCTTCAACGAATGGTGCGAATTTGTTTCCAAGCCGGAAAATTCACCTGAAGCCTTTGAAAGTGTGACCGGTGTGCCCGCCTCCGAAGTGCGAGCTGCTGCACGCATGTATGCCGCTGGCCCCAACTCGGCCATTTATTACGGCTTGGGCGTTACCGAGCATTCACAAGGCTCGACCATGGTCATGGGCATTGCCAACTTGTCCATGGCCTGCGGCATGGTCGGCAGAGAAGGCGTGGGCGTGAACCCCTTGCGTGGCCAAAACAATGTGCAAGGTGCTTGCGACATGGGCAGTTTTCCCCATGAGTTGCCCGGCTACCGTCATATCTCAGACACCACCACCCGCAGCTTGTTTGAAGGCGCGTGGGGAGTGCACCTGAGCCCCGAGCCTGGCCTGCGTATTCCCAATATGTTTGATGCCGCCATGGAAGGCTCTTTCTTGGGCTTGTACTGCCAAGGCGAAGACATTGTGCAGTCTGACCCCGACACCCAGCACGTGGCAGCCGCCTTGTCGGCCATGGAGTGCATCGTGGTGCAAGACATCTTCTTGAACGAAACCGCCAAATACGCCCATGTGTTTTTACCGGGTTCTTCTTTCTTGGAAAAAGACGGCACCTTCACCAATGCCGAACGCCGCATCTCGCGGGTGCGCAAAGCCATGCCGCCTATGGCAGGAATGGCCGATTGGGAGGTCACGGTCAAACTCGCCAAGGCGCTGGGCTATGAGATGCACTATGCGCACCCCGAAGAGGTGATGAAAGAGATTGCGGCACTCACCCCCAGCTTTTCAGGTGTGAGCTACGCCAAGATTGACGAGCACACCAGCTTGCAGTGGCCTTGCAATGCAGACACCCCTGATGCAGGCATGGACATCATGCACATCAGCGGCTTTGTGCGCGGTAAAGGCAAGTTCTTCCCCACACAGTATGTGGCGAGCCAAGAAAAAGTCACGCGTAAATTTCCTCTCTTGCTCACCACAGGTCGCATTTTGTCGCAGTACAACGTGGGTGCCCAAACTCGGCGTACCGATAACAACCTGTGGCACGACGAAGACCGTCTTGATATCCATCCGCATGATGCGCAAGAGCGCGGCATCAAGGACAACGACTGGGTAGGTATTGAGAGCCGCGCCGGGCGCACGGTGTTGCGCGCACGCGTGACCGAGGCCATGCAAGCCGGTGTGGTCTACACCACCTTCCACTTCCCCGAGTCAGGTGCCAACGTCATCACCACCGACGCCTCGGACTGGGCGACCAACTGCCCCGAGTACAAAGTCACTGCGGTGCAAGTCGTGGCAGTCAGCCAACCTTCCGAGTGGCAAAAAAACTACCAGCGCTTCAACAAAGACCAACTCGGCTTGCTGGCCAAGGCACAGCAGAAAACAGAGACCTTTGAGGTGATGGGCAAGTGACCTCTGCGGTTGGCGCTGAATTGGCCTTGGCCGAAGAAGTGCCGGTGGCGCTGGTTTTCAACGGCATCACGCATGCCGTGATGATGGCCAGCCCCCTCCATTTAGAAGACTTTGCTTTGGGGTTTGCTTTCACAGAGGGCTTGATCGAGAACCCATCGCAGCTTTTTGGTGTCGAGGTCATTTACCAAGCCAAGGGCATTGAATTGCAGCTAGAGGTGGCAGCGCAAACCGAGGCGAGGCTCAAAGAGCGCAGACGCAGCATGGCGGGTCGCACCGGCTGTGGTTTGTGCGGCGCAGACAGTTTGGACCAAGTTAAATTGGCTTTACCGCAAGCGCCTGAGGTGCATATCGATATTGACGCCATGCACCGCGCCCATGCACATATGCGTTCACAGCAACCGCTGAAACTTCAAACCGGCGCCACCCATGCCGCCGCTTGGTCAGACTTAAACGGTCACATCGCGCACCTTCGAGAAGACGTGGGCAGACACAATGCGCTGGACAAACTGATTGGTGCTTTGCTCAAAGCCCATACACCTATGACCCAAGGCTTTGTGTGTATCACCAGTCGCGCCAGTTTCGAGATGGTGCAAAAAACCGTGATGGCCGGTGCCGGTGTTTTAACCGCGGTGTCAGCCCCTACCCGCTTGGCTGTCGATATAGCGCAGCAACACAATTTGGCATTGGCGGGTTTGGTGCGCGAACAAAGTTTCAAGGCTTACAGCCACCCCTCGCGTTTAAAAAATCTTCAACCTATCGCTTTACAGGCTTAGCATGCATTTAGAAAACCTTGTCTCCATGGCCAATCAAATTGGCGCATTTTTTTCTGCCTACCCCGATCGCCAAGAAGCGCTAGACGGCATTGCCACCCATATTCATAAATTTTGGGAACCACGCATGCGTCTGCGCTTGATAGAAGCCGTGGTTGCAGATCAAGCGCAAGAACTCATGCCTTTGGTCAGCGACGCCATTCAAACCCATCAAGCTAAATTGAGACCGCTGGCGTCTTTGAGCTAATTACTCTGAAACTCTTTTTACTGTCTGTGTTGGCTGCAACAAGTCTGAGGCATGACTTAGATAAGCGCCAAGCCCTTCGCTTGACCCTACTC
>JABMMR010000289.1 GCA_013205525.1 Burkholderiales bacterium
ACAAAAACAACGGTTATTTAGAGGTTAAGGGTCCACAAATTTTGGATCAAGGCTTGTGGGAGAAAACCGGTCACTGGGATAAATACCGTGAAAACATGTTTGTCACGGAGTCTGAGAAGCGCGATTACGCCCTCAAGCCCATGAACTGCCCTGGGCACATCATCATTTTTAACCAAGGCATCAAAAGCTACCGCGATTTACCCCTGCGCTTTGGCGAGTTTGGTCAGTGCCACCGCAACGAGCCCTCCGGCGGCTTGCATGGCATCATGCGCGTGCGCGCCTTCACCCAAGATGATGGGCATATCTTTTGTACGGAAAATCAAATCCAGTCGGAGGTCATTGCTTTCACCACACTGCTGCAAAAAGTCTATAAAGATTTTGGTTTTACCGACATCATTTACAAGTTATCGACTCGCCCAGAAAAACGCATAGGTTCGGAAGAAAGCTGGGACAGCGCTGAGAAAGCCTTGGCTGAAGGTCTGCGTGCTTCTGGCTGTGAGTTTCAATACCTGCCAGGCGAGGGCGCTTTTTACGGCCCCAAAATTGAATACACGCTGAAAGACGCGATTGGTCGTGAATGGCAGTGCGGAACCATACAGGTCGACCCCAATATGCCAGAGCGATTGAATGCGGAGTATGTCGGTGAAGATGGTGCTCGCCACAAACCCATCATGCTGCACCGGGCCATTGTGGGAAGTTTGGAGCGTTTCATCGGTATTTTGATTGAACAACATGCAGGCGCATTGCCGGTTTGGTTGGCGCCGGTTCAAGTTGCGGTGCTCAATATCACCGATTCTCAGTCTGATTATGTGCAAGATGTAGTCAAAAACCTGAAAAATCAAGGGTTTAGGGTCACACAAGATCTCAAAAACGAGAAGATTACGTATAAAATACGCGAGCATTCAATGCAAAAGCTGCCTTACATCTTGGTCATGGGTGACAAGGAGAAAGCAGCAGGTACCGTCGCAGTGCGCGCCCGAGGCAATGTAGACCTTGGTGTTATGACACTCGAAGCTTTTACTGAAAAGTTGGCTTCGGACATTGCCGCCAAACTTTGATTTCACTGGTTGACATCATGTTTTGTCGTCGAAGAATCGACGGATTTTCACTGTTTCATTTTGAAGCAGGTTTTTTTTGAAGGATTGAACCATCGCTACTGAATTCCGCGATCGCCGACAACGCGAGGAACGCAAACACCGCCTCAACAGAGAAATCATGGCACCTGAAGTCCGCGTGAGCGGCCCTAACAACGAACCCATTGGGGTACTCAGCTTGGCTGAGGCGTTGCGAATGGCAGGCGAGCTGGATGTCGATTTGGTAGAGATTTCACCGACTGCAGTTCCCCCAGTGTGTCGACTGATGGACTACGGTAAGTTCAAATACCAAGAGCAGAAAAAGGCGGCTGAAGCCAAGTCCAAGCAAAAGGTGATCGAGGTCAAGGAAATCAAATTCCGACCCGGTACCGACGATGGTGACTACAACATCAAACTGCGCAACATCAAGCGTTTTCTTGACGAAGGCGATAAATGCAAAATCACTTTGCGTTTCCGTGGTCGAGAAATTACCCACCAAGAAATTGGTATGGCGTTGTTGCAAAGAATTCGGGATGAACTGGCTGACCTGATTGTGGTTGAGCAGTTTCCAAAGCTTGAAGGGCGCCAAATGGTCATGATGATCGCGCCGGGCAAGAAAAAAACGGGTGGCGTGGCCAAACCCGCGGCAGAAACTGCGCAAGCAGCTGCTGCCTAAAAGGTCACGCAAACAAGTGTCTCGGGGCTAACAAGTCTGCGTCAGTGACGCAGCGCCTCACGAGCACAATCAAAAAGGAGCATTCAATGCCCAAAATGAAGACCAAAAGCAGCGCTAAAAAGCGCTTTCGTGTTCGTCCAGGGGGCACCGTTAAACGCGGTCAAGCCTTCAAGCGTCACATTCTGACCAAGAAAACCACCAAAAACAAACGTCATTTGCGTGGTCCTACAGGTGTGCATGAAACCAATATGGGTCACATGGCGCAAATGCTGCCCATGGCTGGCCTGTAATCAACGGACGAACAAGGAGAATTTAATATGCCTCGCGTTAAACGTGGTGTCACGGCCAGAGCCAGACACAAAAAAGTTTTAGCCCTCGCCAAAGGTTTCCGCGGTCGCCGCGGTAATGTTTACCGCATCGCCAAAGAAGCGGTGATGAAGGCGGGTCAATATGCCTACCGCGATCGCCGCGCCAAAAAGCGTGTGTTTCGTCAGTTGTGGATTGCCCGTATCAACGCAGCTTCGCGTGAATTTGGTTTGACATACAGCCAGTTTGCCAATGGTCTGCGCAAAGCTTCTATTGAAATCGACCGCAAAATGCTTGCCGATTTGGCGGTTCATGACAAAGCAGCCTTTGGACACATCGTCGATCAAGTCAAAGCACGTTTAGCTGCCTGATCGGGTTGCACTGCCCGCCGTTATCAGGCGGGTGACATGATGGCCCAAGGGATTGAAGTCCAAGACAGCTTCAATCCCTTTTTCATTTCAAACCTAAGACGATATGAACGAGCTCGATACGCTGGTGCAGCAAGCCCAATCTCAGTTTGCACAATGTGCAACTGCTGCGGATTTAGAAAATGCCAAAGCCCAATTTCTGGGTAAATCTGGCCGTGTTTCCGAGATGATGAAGGGATTGGCCCAACTTGATCTTGAGACAAAAAAGGCCCAAGGTGCGCTTATCAATTCGACCAAGCAGTCGATTGAGCAGTCTTTGAATGCTCGGCGCCAAGCGCTGGCTGACGAGGAGTTGAACCGTCAACTGCAAGCCGAAAAAATTGACGTCAGCCTGCCCAGTGGTCTGCGCGGTCAAGGTGGCTTGCATCCGGTCAGCTTGAGCATGGAACGCATCGAGCAGATTTTTGCGTCTATGGGTTTTTCGGTAGCCCAAGGCCCAGAGATTGAGAATGATTGGTTCAATTTCACCGCCTTGAACACTCCCGAAGACCATCCCGCACGTTCCATGCATGACACGTTTTATGTGGAAGGTGGGTATCTGCTGCGCACCCACACCAGTCCCATGCAAATTCGGCATGCCATGGCGCATGTGCAAAAGCATCAGTCGAGTATGGATGCTGGAAAAGGCATGCCAGAAATTCGAGTCATCGCGCCGGGGCGCACTTACCGCGTCGACAGCGATGCCACTCACTCTCCCATGTTTCACCAATGCGAAGGCTTGTGGATAGGTGAAAACATCAGCTTCAAAGACCTCAAGGTAGTCTTTACAGATTTTTGCAAAACCTTTTTTGAAAACGAAGACCTGGTGCTGCGTTTCAGACCCAGCTTTTTCCCCTTCACTGAACCCAGCGCGGAAATAGATATTCAATTTCCCAGTGGCCCTTTAGCTGGGCGTTGGTTGGAGGTGGCCGGTTCGGGTCAAGTACACCCCAATGTGGTGCGCAATATGGGTTTGGACCCAGAGCACTACATCGGTTTTGCTTTTGGCATGGGCCCTGACCGCTTGACCATGTTGCGCTATGGCGTGAATGACCTGCGCTTATTTTTCGACGGCGATATTCGTTTTCTCAGCCAATTCCGATGACCAGATCAAGGAGTAGACATGCAATTCCCTGAATCTTGGTTGCGAGAATTTTGTAACCCACCGCTCACAACACTGCAACTTGCTGACACTTTGACCATGGCTGGTTTGGAAGTGGAAGACATGAAAAGTGTTGCGCCCCCTTTTTCCAAGGTGGTGGTAGGTCTGATCACATCCGCAGAGCAACATCCCAATGCAGACCGCTTGAGGGTTTGCCAAGTGGAGGTGGGTCAATCTCAAGCCCTGTCTATCGTCTGCGGTGCGCCCAATGCGCGGGTGGGTATAAAAGTGCCGTGTGCGATGGTGGGGGCAGAGTTGCCGCCTGGGGCTGATGGCAAAGCTTTTTTGATTAAGCTCAGTCAACTGCGTGGCGTTGAAAGCCAAGGCATGTTGTGTTCTTCAAGAGAATTGCATTTGGCTCAAGAGCATGAAGGTTTGCTGGAGCTTTCCAACGAGGCCCTTATTGGACAAGATATTCGAGAGCATTTGCAGCTCGACGACACCTTGTTCACCCTCAAGCTCACGCCGAACCTAGCGCATTGTCAAAGCGTTTATGGCATCGCCCGTGAACTGTCGGCGCTCACAGGCGCACCTTTGCAGCAACTCGAATTTTCCGCGGTTCACGAAGACATTTCAGAGGTTTTGCCGGTGGAAATCACCGCCACCGATTTGTGTGGACGCTTCAGTGGACGTGTGCTCAAGCATGTCAATCCCAAGGCGGCGACGCCGTCTTGGATGGTGGAGCGTTTGGCGCGTTGTGGCCAAAGAAGTGTGAGTGCTTTGGTGGATATCTCTAATTACGTGATGTTTGAGTTGGGTCGCCCATCGCATATTTTCGATCTCGACAAAATCAACCAAGGTTTGGTGGTTCGCTGGGCGAAACCTGGCGAAACCCTCAAACTTTTAAATGGCAACACCGTAGCTCTTGACGAAAAAGTGGGCGTCATTGCTGATGCGTCTCAGGTGGAGTCCTTGGCCGGCATCATGGGCGGCGACGCCACAGCGGTCTCGGATGATACGCAACACATTTACATTGAAGCAGCTTTTTGGTGGCCTAAAGCCGTCGCGGGCCGCTCGAGACGATTCAATTTTTCCACCGACGCCGGATACCGTTTTGAGCGTGGTGTAGACCCTGAGCAAACGATTGAGCATATAGAGCGAATCACTCGCTTGGTATTGGATATTTGCGGGACACCGCAAAGCCAAGTGGGGAAAATGGATGACCACCAACCCCATATGCCTGTTCGCACGCCCGTAGCCATGCGTGTAGCGCGGGCCAA
>JABMMR010000290.1 GCA_013205525.1 Burkholderiales bacterium
CTATATACCCTTGAGTTTTTTAGGCGTGATTTACCGCGAAATCAAGCAGAGCTTGACCGACTTAGACCGGATGTTCACATTGCTGGAAAAAGAGCGGGAAGTGGCAGATTTGCCTGATGCACAAGTTCTGAGCTTGGCGAGTCCACCCAGCATCGCATTTGAAAATATTCACTTTGCTTATGAAGCGGACAGACCGATTCTTCAGGGTCTGAGTTTTCAAATTCCTGCAGGAAAAACCGTGGCGATTGTGGGGCCCTCAGGCTCGGGTAAATCCACGTTGGCTCGCTTGCTTTTTCGTTTTTACGATGTTCAGCAAGGGGTGATCAGACTTGATGGACATCCATTAAACAGGCTGACCCAATCCAGCGTGCGACAAGCCATTGGCATCGTGCCGCAAGACACCGTGTTATTCAATGACACGGTTTACTACAACATTGCCTATGGACGGCCCGCGGCCTCGCGTGAAGAGGTCGAGCAAGCCGCACGGGACGCGCGTATCCATGACTTTATTGCGTCGACTCCGCAAGGCTATGAGACGATGGTTGGCGAGCGTGGCTTGAAGTTGTCAGGGGGGGAAAAGCAACGCGTGGCGATTGCACGCACGTTGTTAAAAAACCCACCTATTCTGATTTTTGATGAAGCCACTTCAGCCCTAGACAGCAGCAATGAACGCGCCATTCAAGCGCAATTGCGTGAGGCGGCCAGCAATAAAACCAGCTTGGTCATTGCGCACCGCTTATCAACCGTGGTCGATGCCCACGAAATCATTGTGCTCGAGGCTGGAAAAATTGTTGAGCAGGGAACCCATGCGCAATTGCTTTTGGCACAAGGCAGTTATGCCCAAATGTGGTCCTTGCAGCAAAGCCAAGAAGAGCAAACGCTGTCAGGGTAACTCGGCGTTTTCTTCAGACCCATTGTTGTAGCGTGGACCAACCACACCCAACCTGGCCTTGAGTGATTGCGGCTCATTGTGTATCAAGGCTGCGTACATGGTGGTATTGGCCAAAACTTTTTTCACGTAGTCTCTGGTTTCGCTAAAGGGTATGCACTCAGCCCATGCTGCGCCTTCCATGACGGGGCCATTGCGCCAACGGCGAGGACGGCTGGGGCCAGCGTTGTACGCAGCAGCGGCCATGGGCATAGAGCCTTCAAAATTATCTAAAACCATTTTGAGGTAATTGGTACCAATGGCAATATTGGTCTGACGTTGTTGCAGTTGTTCAAGCCGAAAATTTTTCAAGCCTATTTTTTTGGCTGTCCACTTCGCGGTGGCCGGCATGATTTGCATCAAGCCACTTGCGCCCACACTGGATTGGGCGTCCAAGATGAAGCGGCTTTCTTGTCTGATCAAACCATACACATAAGCAGGGCTGAGCCCGATGCGGTTGGCGGCTTGCACCACGTCATCTTTGAAGGGCATGGGGTAACGCTGCACCGCATCCATTTGTACGCTGCGTTCGCTGGTGTTGATGCAGCGGTCCCAAATCGCTTGGTCACACGCCAGTTGAGCAGCAGCCAATCGTTCGCGCTCATTCAGACGGCCGCGTTGCCCCGCGCTGTCAACCAGTCCGGTGGCGTAATTCCACTCTCGAACACCGTCTTGGCGTAAACCTATTTTGATGGCATAGAGGGCACGTTGCAGCAAGGGGTTGGCTTTGGCGGCAGCCGTCTCTTGGGATTGTGGTGGCAGAGGTCTGGGTGGCACGGCGATTTTTTTGCCCAACTCTTCGCTGGCCAGTTGTTCATAAAAACCTTGCGCTCCCGCAATGCTTTGTAATGCGGCCAAGGCTTGTTCTGAAAGGGGGGAACCCGCAGCTTGTTGGCCCATCCATGCACGCGCCCGCCAGTAAACCCAAGCGGGTTCTTTTTGTGCTGCAGGACTCATGGCGTCGACAGCCGATTGAATAACAGCCCAAGCAGGTGTTTTGCCTGCACGCAAAGCAGCACGTACTTTCCAAGCCAAGATATCGTCACTCAGCGCCGCGTTGCCAGCAACAGTAAAGTATTCCAATGCTTTGTCATCAAACTGTTGTGCGGCTTGCTTGGCTACCACTCCCCACGCCCACCGCTTTTGCTCATTGTTCAGAGCGGACGACGACTTGCTTTGCAAAAGTTTGATGGCGTTGTCATAGTCTGAACTGGCGGCTTTGATCAACGCCAAGGTCATCCACTCGGCATACTCTGCACCTAGGCTGGCTGCCCGCTGAGAAAAAAACCGAGGCCCATTGGCAAAGAGTTCATCGAGCATGGCCATGTTGTGCTCGGAGACAAGTTTTAAAGCCTCGCGGGCAGGCACTTTGCGATTGTTCTCTACCGACAAGCGGACCTTGAGCCAAACATCTTCAGGATTGAATTTATGCTGTTTGAGTAATTGAGAAACCGCATAGGTACAGCCCTCTTCAGCCTGACGCAGGTTGAGCCATGTGCGACGAATTTCCTCTATCTGCGAAGACCCCAGATTCAAGTCTTTTTGTTGAACTTCAAGCAAACGTGCATAGCACTCAATTTCCTTGTCGTCGCGCATGCGGTAAAGCGCATATTCGCGCTCAAACTGAGTCCATTCCCGACGCTCGCCCAAAAGCAGTAACCAGTCGTTGCGCATCCTGTCTTCTTGGTAGGTGCCGGCATAGCGCTGTAAAAAATTTTTAACTTCGGTGTCGGTGGCGTCACCCAAACGCACACGCAGCTCCCAAAATGCAGCCCAAGGCTCTAGTAAATGACCTTTGGCCTGAGGTAGCAAGACCGTTAGTTTTTTGCGATCTGCTTTTTGAAAGGCTTGTGACATATCAATGATGACTGCATCTGCAGCATCGGCGGTCATCATGCAGCCCCATAAGAGGGCGCAACAGGCAAACCGAAGGAACTTTGGAGGCATGACACAATCAATCAACTAATAAGATGCTTCGGATTCTCCCATGGACAAAAAAGCCCTTCGTCAAGAACTGATTCAAACAAGACTTCAAATGCCAGATCGTGAGCGTCGTGCAGATTTGCTGCAACGAGTCATGCGTATTTGGTTGTTTGATCAACCCCACACCGTGATTGGTGCTTATTGGCCCATCAAAGGAGAGTTTGATCCTCTGCCCGCTTTGCACAGATGGAAAGAAGACGGTGAGCTTTTAGATCACCCTGTTCGCCGTCTTATTGGTTTGCCCGTGATGGACAAACAAACCAAAACCTTGAGCTTTCATTCTTGGTACCCTGGGTGCGCCATGGAAGAGGATGCTTACAACATCCCCAAGCCCAAAGACACGGAGCTCATTCAACCTACATTGCTGTTTGTGCCTTGTGTGGGTTATGGGCCAGGCGGTTATCGCTTGGGTTATGGCGGTGGTTTTTATGATCGCACTTTGAATCAAATAAACCCCAAACCATATACCGTGGGTTTAGGCTTTACCCATGGCTTTTTGTCTGACTTCATTCCAGAGCCGCATGACGTGGCCTTGAATGCCTTGTTGAATGAAAACGGCGTGGTCTGGCCCATGTCTTGAGGCGCTTGGATGGCGCGACCTAAATCTGCAACCCACGACCTCAAGCGCGAAGAGATTTTGGAGGTGGCTGCCAACTGCTTTGCGGCTTCGTCTTATCCTGCAGCCAGCATGAACGATTTAGCCACGGCTTTAGGTACCTCTAAGGCGCGGCTCTACCATTACTACGACAGCAAGCAAGCGATTCTTTTTGATTTGCTCGATAGATACACCCAACTTTTAGTGGAATTGGTGGCAGAGGTTCATGCGCCGGCTAAAGCGGACAGCTGCACGCCCAAGCAAGCCGTTCACAAATTGGTGACGCGCTTTTTGCAAACCTATGAAAGCTCTGCTACAAGACATATTGCCTTGCTTCACAGCACGCAGTTTTTGAGTGAGGCTCAACGTGCTTTGGTGGTCCAGAGGCAGCGCCAAGTGGTGAGTGCATTGGGCGATATGTTGAGCCAAGCTTACCCTGAGCGGGTAACTTCGCAAAACAAAATCCCCCTGACCATGATGCTGTTTGGCATGATCAACTGGACCTTCACCTGGCTTAGGCCCCAAGGGCCACTCAGTTACGATGCGTTTGCCCAAGAGGTGATTGCCACCTTAGAGAACGGGTTTACTTCACCAAAGCCCGAATGTCAGCCTCATAAGTCTTGAGTGTTTTTACCGTAAATTCTCTTTGCGCTGGCGTGGTGCTGTTGTGCAGTTGCGCTGCCGCTTCGCAATTGATGTCTTTACGCATCTCGACGTAAGCCCGATAAGCTTCCTCGGGAGAATTCAGCAAACTTCGGTTGAGCAATGCATTGACCTCTTGTTGTGCCCATGCCAAGCCCTGCTGAGATTTAGCGATGCGCTCCAAGGTGCTTACAGTGTCTTGCTGACGCCGCAGACGTTCACCCCAACTTTTTTGCAGGTCAAACTGGGAGTCTTTGGCCAGTTGTTTGACCAAAGCTTTTTGCTTTTTATCCAAGCGGTCATACCAACGCTC
>JABMMR010000291.1 GCA_013205525.1 Burkholderiales bacterium
GTCATCATCGCCACTGGCTCCGAGGTGCAGTTGGCGCTCAAGGCACAAGAGCTGCTGGCCACCCGCAAGATTGCCGTGCGCGTGGTCTCCATGCCCAGCACCACCACCTTCGATCGGCAAAGCGTGGCCTACAAATCCGCCGTGTTGCCCAAGGGCATTCCGCGCATTGCGGTGGAAATGGGTTCCACCGACGGTTGGTGGAAATACGGCGTGTCGGCCGTGGTCGGCATAGACACCTACGGCGAAAGCGCGCCTGCACCCGTGTTGTTCGAGCACTTTGGCTTCACCCCGCGCAACGTGGCCGACACCGTGCTCAAGGTATTGCAATCCCTTTGAAACTTTAAATAAGAAAGAGACAGATCATGGCCATCAAGGTAGGCATCAACGGATTTGGACGCATCGGTCGCATGGTGTTTCGCGCCGCAGTGCAAAATTTCAACGACATTGAAATTGTGGGCATCAACGACTTGTTAGAGCCCGACTACTTGGCTTACATGCTCAAGTACGACAGCGTGCACGGCCGCTTCAAAGGCGAGGTGTCGGTTGACGGCAACAACCTGATCGTCAACGGCAAAAAAATTCGCCTTACCCAAGAGCGCGACCCCGCTGCCTTGAAATGGGATGAGGTGCATGCTGATGTGGTGGTTGAAGCCACCGGCCTCTTTTTGGACAAACCCACTGCTGAAAAACATCTGGCGGCGGGTGCTAAAAAAGTGCTGCTGTCAGCGCCCTCCAAAGACGACACGCCGATGTTTGTCTTCGGCGTGAACCACGCCACTTACGCCGGACAAAGCATAGTCTCCAACGCCTCTTGCACCACCAACTGCTTGGCCCCTGTGGCCAAGGTGTTGAACGACAAATGGGGCATCAAGCGCGGCCTCATGACCACCGTTCATGCCGCCACCGCCACCCAAAAAACCGTGGACAGCCCCTCCAACAAAGACTGGCGCGGCGGCCGCGGTATTTTGGAAAACATCATCCCTTCCAGCACCGGTGCGGCCAAAGCGGTGGGCGTGGTCATTCCTGCTTTGAACAAAAAACTCACGGGCATGTCTTTTCGTGTTCCCACCTCCGACGTGTCGGTGGTCGACTTGACCGTGGAGCTGGAAAAACCCGCCAGCTATGCTGAGATTTGCGCCGAAATGAAAGCGCAAAGCCAGGGCGCTTTGAAGGGTGTTCTCGGTTACACCGAAGACAAAGTGGTGGCCAGCGACTTCCGTGGCGAGCCCTGCACCTCGGTGTTTGATGCCGACGCCGGCATCGCCTTGGACAGCACGTTTGTGAAAGTCGTGTCTTGGTACGACAACGAATGGGGCTATTCCAACAAATGCTTGGAGATGGTGCGCGTCATCGCCAAGTGAGCATGCCCTTGCCGAAGAGGGTGTAGCGCTTGAACAGCTAACATCGACGCACTATGTCATCCGTGATCGAACACTTTCAAGCGCAAATAAGCCACGCCATCGCTTCAGGGCAAATCCTGAGCATTCAAGGCGGCAACAGCTTGCATTTTTATGGCGAGGCTGAGGCCTTAGGCCAGGTGCTCGACACCCGCGCCCATACCGGCATTGTCAGTTACGAGCCCAGCGAGTTGGTCGTCACTGCGCGCGCCGGTACACCCTTGAGCGAACTCGAAGCCCTCTTGGCCGAGCAAGGCCAATGTTTGGCTTTTGAGCCGCCTCGCTACAGGGCTGTCAATGACAAGCACAGCCAAGCCACCGTGGGCGGCGCCGTTGCCTGTGGACTGGCCGGTCCGGCGCGGGCTGTGGCTGGCGGGGTGCGCGACCATGTGCTGGGCGTGCAAATGATCAACGGCAAAGGCGAGTGCCTGAGTTTTGGCGGGCAGGTGATGAAAAATGTAGCGGGCTATGACGTCTCGCGGGTGCTTGCTGGCAGCATGGGCACACTGGGCCTGATCACCGATGTGTCGTTAAAGGTGTTGCCCCAAGCGCCGGCCGAAGTCACCTTGGCCTGCCCCTTGCCTCAGCAGGCTGCCCTTGAATTGCTGCATCGTTGGGGCGCACAACCTCTGCCTTTGAACGCCAGTTGCTGGGTGAAAGACAGCAACACTCAGCCCGCGCAAGAGATACTGTTTGTGCGCCTGCGTGGCGCGGTGGCGGCAGTGGAGTCGGCCGTGCCGCGCATGAGCGCCGACGCCCAAGCCGCTGGCGGCGTGGCTTCGGTGATAGGCCGCGCCCAAGCCTTGGCGGATTGGTCTGCCTGTCGCGACCAAAGCCTGCCGTTTTTCACACCACCTTCGCCCGACTTGGCGTTGTGGCGTTTGAGCTTGCCGCCTACCGCGCCGGTGTTGTCCTTGCCCTATTCGCCCTTAATTGAATGGCAGGGCGGCTTGCGTTGGCTGTGGGCGCCGCTGTCGGCGGCGTCTGAGTTGCGTGCTGCCGCGGCCCAAGTGGGCGGCCATGCCACCGTGTTTCGCCCCCCTGTTACGCCCGTAAGCGACAGGCCTTCGGTGTTCCCGTCCTTGCCCGCTGTTCAGCAACGCATTCAGCGCGAACTGCAAAAGCAGTTTGACCCGCACGCTGTGTTCAACACGGGGCGGCTCGGTCTTTTTTAAAAAATCATGCAAACTCATCTCGCCCCCGAATACCAGCACACAGCCGACGGCCAAGAGGCCGAAGCGATTTTGCGCAAATGCGTGCACTGCGGTTTTTGCACCGCCACTTGCCCCACCTACCAACTGCTGGGCGACGAGCTCGACGGACCACGCGGGCGCATCTACCTCATCAAGCAGGTGCTCGAAGGTGTAACGCCCACCCGTGACACCCAGCTGCATTTGGACAGATGTCTTACCTGCCGCAACTGCGAAACTACCTGTCCCAGCGGTGTGGAGTACGGCCATTTGATAGACATCGGGCGCAAGCTGGTGGATGAAAAAGTGCCCCGTCCCATGGCTGAACAAACCGTGCGTTGGGCGTTGAAAGAAGGCTTGACCTCGCCCCTGTTTGCGCCGGCCATGAAGCTGGGCCAAAGCCTGCGAGCCCTGATGCCCCCAGGGCTTAAAGCCAAGGTGCCCCAAGCCCGCAGCGCAGGCGCTTGGCCGACCCAAAGCCATGCCCGCAAGGTGTTGCTGCTGGCCGGCTGTGTGCAGCCCAGCATGAGCCCCAATATCAACAGCGCCACAGCGCGGGTGCTGGATGCTTGCGGCATACAAACCGTGGTCGAACCGCTGGCCGGTTGCTGCGGCGGCGTGAAGTTTCACTTGAACGACCAAGACGCGGCCCAGGGCCAAATGAAAAACAACATCGACGCGTGGTGGCCGCATGTCGGCCAAGGCGTTGAAGCGATTGTGATGAATGCTTCGGGATGCGGCGTCACGGTGAAAGACTACGGTCATATTTTTCGTCATGACCCCGACTATGCCGAGAAGGCGCGTCGCATCAGCGAGCTGACCCAAGACCTGAGCGAACTGCTGCCCAGTTTGGTGCCCTTGTTACTGCCCAAGCTCCCGCCGCAACATGCGCAGCAACAAGGCTTGCTGGCGTTTCACCCGCCTTGCACTTTGCAGCACGGCCAGCAACTCAAAGACGGGGTGCAAACCCACATGAGCGCTTTGGGTTTCAAGGTGCGCATAGCCAGCAACGAAGCCCATTTGTGCTGCGGCTCGGCCGGCACCTACAGTGTGTTGCAACCCGTTCTCGCCACCCAGTTGCGTGACCGCAAGTTGGCGCACTTAGGCGAGATGCAAGCCACGGCCATCATCAGCGCCAACATTGGTTGCATCACCCATTTGCAAAGTGGTACAGAAATACCGGTACGCCATTGGGTAGAGGCGGTGGACGCAGCCTTAATTCCGGCTTCGCGTAGCTAATTTTTGTAAAAAAGTACTGGAGCTGAGCAACTGCTCTTCAAGCAGCGCACACAGCTTAATGCGATCAAAGGGTTTGACCATCAAGCCATTGACGCCGGCTTGCTGACAGCGCTGGTGGTCTTGTGTATTCACATTGGCGGTCAAAATCACCACCGGCACATCGCACAAAGGTGGCCCCAAGCTTTGACGAATCTGCGTGGTGGCTTCAATGCCGTCCATCTCTGGCATGACCATGTCCATCAGCACCAAGTCACAGGGCTCAGACGCCAAGAATTCCAAGGCTTGTTTGCCCGTCTCGGCTTGGTGCAACACCGCTTGAGGCCAGTGTGATTGCACGATGTGGCAAGCCAGAAGGCGATTCACTGGATGGTCATCGACGATCAAAAAGCGTACCGGCACATTCTGCCAAGAGTCGCCAATACTTAGTTCAGCAAATTCGTTGCGTCGCTGGGCTACTTCTTTTAAGGGCAATCGAAACCAAAAACAAGACCCTTGACCCAAGACACTTTCAACCCCCATGCGCCCACCCAGCAAATTAACCAGGACCAGGCAAATCGACAGTCCCAAGCCCGTTCCACCGTACATTTTGGAAGTTTGGTCGGTGGCTTGTTCAAAGCGTTCAAAAATTTTATCTATGCGTTCAGCTGCCACACCAATGCCCGTGTCGCGCACCTCAAACACCAGTTCGTTGCCTTCACAAGAGACGGTTAAACACACCTTGCCTTGGTGGGTGAACTTGATGGCGTTACCAAGCAAATTGACCAATATCTGCGTCAAACGGTGACGGTCTGAAATGACCACACGGGGCAAGTCCTCGGCCAAGGCCAGTTGGTAATCCATATTCATGCTGTCAACCCGCTGATCAAACAACATAAAGGCACCGCGCACCGTGGCAACCAAATCAAACGGTTCAGGGTTGGTTTTCAATTGCCCAATTTGCGTTTGCGAAAAATCCAGCAAGTCGTTGATGACGGTGAGCAAATGCTCACCCGATTGCCGCGACATATTCACCAACTCCAAGGCCTGTGGGTTGCTGTTCAAACGCATGGACAGTAAATCGTTAAAGCCCATGATGGCGTTCATGGGTGTGCGCAACTCATGGCTGAGGGTGGAAATAAAGCTGTTCTTGAAAGTTTGAGCGCGCAGCAGCGAGGCACGCTTGTCCAGCAGCTGTTGTTCGCGTGTGTGGCTGGTGGCGATATTGCGTTTGAACTCGCGGTCCACCACCAAAGGCAGCGTCAAGATCGTGAGGCAACTCAGGATGTAGCTGATACCGCTGTACCAGTGCATTTGCGCAGTTGTCACCAGTTCATCTGGGATCCAGTTTTGCAGCATCGCTACCCACAAACCCAGGTAGATCATGTTGCTGATGCCAAACCAAATCAAACCTTCTTTTAATCCGAGCAAAAACATGGGCGCCATGGGCAACACCGCCACCCAGCCAATGGCGGTGGAAAACAAGCCGCCCGAGGTGCTGCATTCGTAAATCAAATTCAAGGCGGTGAAGACCAATGAAGAATGGATCACCAAGCGCAGCGGCCAGCCCATTAAACACCCAATACTCATCACAAGAAACACCACGCCAGTTAAGGCATTGAAAACAATCAGGGGAACTGAGGGGCCTGAAAAAGGGGCGAGCAAGATCAGCGCCACGCCCAGCACAAAAGCCACCAAAGAAAAAACAAACAAATGGTTATCCAGCCAACTCGCTGGCAGCCAGCGTTTGAGCAACTGGGTAAAAAAAGCGCTCATGCAGACGCCGCTTGAATAAGGCGGGATGACAAATGGGCTTGCACGACTTTAGTCAATACCGTTTTGTCTATGGGCTTGAGAATCACGGCGTTCATTCCTGCATCCCTACACGCTTGCAAATCTTGCGAGTGGGTGCTGGCGGTCAAGCCAATGATGGGTACGTGACACACAGGTGAAGGGAACTCCTGACGAATGGTTTGGCAGGTTTGTGGGCCATTCATCTCGGGCATGAACATGTCCATCAGAACCAAGTCCACCGCAGACTTTTGCAGCTCGCTTAAA
>JABMMR010000292.1 GCA_013205525.1 Burkholderiales bacterium
CCAAGCCCTCTGCTGCAAACTCATGCAACAAACGGCTGGTCACTTCGGGCGTCTCATCAAAGCCGGTGTCGCTCATGGGGTTGGGCAAACCAGCGTTGGGGTAGCAGCTGATGAAGGTGTCGCCTGCCACCTTGGCAAGCTCTTGGATATAGGGTCGCATAAGGGCCGCACCCAAGGCGCAGTTCAAGCCCACCGCCAAGGGCTGGGCATGGCGCACGCTGTGCCAAAACGCGGTCACCGTTTGGCCACTCAAAATGCGCCCCGAGGCGTCGGTGACGGTGCCGCTGATGATCAGTGGAAGGCGTTCACCGCTGGCGTCAAAGTATTCGTCGATGGCAAACAGCGCAGCCTTGGCGTTCAAGGTATCGAAAATGGTTTCCACCAACAGCGCATCGGCTCCGCCCTCCACCAAGGCCTGCACCTGTTGGTAATAGGCCAGTCGCAGTTCTTCAAAATTGACATTGCGCGCCCCAGGGTCGTTCACGTCGGGGCTGATGCTGGCGGTTTTGGGCGTGGGACCCAAGGCACCCAACACAAAGCGGGGTTTGTCGGGGGCAGAGAACTTGTCGCAGGCGGCGCGGGCAATACGCGCTGAGGCAAGATTCATCTCCACCGCCAAGTCGGCCATGTCGTAATCGGCTTGGGCGATGCTGGTCGCGCCAAAGGTGTTGGTCTCTATCAGGTCGGCACCCGCGGCCAAATAGCCCTCATGGATGTCGCGGATGATGTCGGGACGGGTCAGGCTGAGCAGCTCGTTATTGCCCTTGATGTCGCGGTGAAAATCGCTGAAACGATCGCCTTGCCTGCCATCACCGCTGTAGCCTTGGCCACGGTATTGGGCCTCAGAGAGTTTGAAGCGCTGGATCATGGTGCCCATGGCGCCATCCAGAATCATGATGCGCTTGGCAAGGATGGCGGGCAGGGCTTGGGCTCGGGTGTAATGAAGGTGACGCATAGTCAGGATTCTAGAAGCTTGCCGTGGTTAGAATCCAACTTCCTTTCAGGAGCCAAGCAAATGTCTGATTTAAAACCCCATGACGGCGAAGAACAAGACCCTGTTGAAGCCATCGTGCCCTTGATGCCCATCGTGCTGCCCATTGGCGGCGGCATATTGATTTTCTTATTGGCCTTTATCGCGGTGGTCATGGCCTGAATGGCACCGCCCACTCGTTAACCCTTGGCGCCTGTACTTTGGCGCTTTTTTTATTGTCTTGAGGTGAGTTCCTTGTTACACCTTGGGACAGGTAATTGACCTTAATCCATTGAAGCCAGGAGCTCTCCATGAACGCACCCTCCCCTCAGGGAATAGGGTTGACAACCCCGTCTTTTGTGAAAAATCCCAAGGTGGTTGCTTGGGTTGCCGAGATGGTGGCTTTGTGTAAGCCTGCCGCTGTTCACTGGTGCGACGGCAGCGATGCCGAGTACCAAATGCTCAGTCAGCGCTTGGTCGACGCCGGCACCTTCAAACCACTCAACCCCCTCAAACGCCCCAACTCGTTTTTGGCCTGCTCCGACCCATCTGATGTAGCGCGTGTTGAGGACCGCACCTATATTTGTTCTGAGCACAAAGAAAACGCCGGCCCCACCAACAACTGGATGGCGCCTGCCGAGATGCGCCAAACCTTGCAGCCCCTGTTTGACGGCTGCATGGCCGGTCGCACCCTGTATGTGGTGCCTTTTTCCATGGGCCCCTTGGGTAGCCCGATTGCCCATATCGGCATCGAACTCTCCGACAGCGCCTATGTCGCCGTCAATATGAAAATCATGACCCGCATGGGCCAAGCCGTTTACGAGGTGCTAGGCACTGATGGCGAGTTCGTGCCTTGCGTACACAGCGTGGGCGCGCCGCTGGCAGCAGGCCAAGACGATGTGCGTTGGCCTTGCAACACCACCAAATACATCGTGCACTATCCCGAAACCCGTGAAATTTGGTCTTATGGCTCTGGCTACGGCGGCAATGCCTTGTTGGGCAAAAAATGTTTTGCACTGCGTATTGCCTCGAACATGGGAAGAGCCCAAGGCTGGCTGGCCGAACACATGCTGATTTTGGGCGTGACCACCCCCGAGGGTAAAAAATTCCATGTGGCTGCGGCCTTTCCCAGTGCATGCGGCAAAACCAATTTCGCTATGCTGATCCCACCCGCGGGCATGCCAGGCTGGAAGGTCACCACGATTGGCGACGATATCGCTTGGATCAAGCCCAGCGCAGATGGGCGTTTGCGCGCCATCAACCCCGAAGCTGGCTACTTTGGCGTAGCCCCGGGCACCAACAGCTTGACCAACCCCAACTGCATGGCCAGCTTGGGCCGCGACGTGATCTTCACCAATGTGGGGCTGACCGACGACGGCGATGTGTGGTGGGAAGGCATGAGCGAGGCGCCCGCGCATTGCATTGACTGGCAAGGCAAAGACTGGACACCAGACACCGCGAAAGAAACCGGCACCAAAGCTGCCCACCCCAACGCCCGCTTCACCGTGGCCGCCACCAACAACCCCGCGCTTGACAGCGCCTGGGACGACCCTGAGGGTGTGGCCATTGACGCCTTTATTTTTGGCGGTCGCCGCTCGACCACCGTGCCTTTGGTGACCCAAGCACGCAACTGGGTGGAGGGGGTTTACATGGCCGCCACCATGGGCTCGGAGACCACCGCCGCCGCCGCCGGCCAACAAGGCGTGGTGCGCCGCGACCCATTTGCCATGTTGCCTTTCATGGGCTACCACATGAGCGACTATTTTCAACACTGGCTGCAACTGGGGCAACAGCTCGCGCGCAGCGGCGCCAAGCTGCCCGCCATTTTTTGCGTTAACTGGTTTCGCAAAGATGAAGAGGGCCGGTTTGTGTGGCCTGGCTACGGTGAAAATATGCGTGTATTGAAGTGGATGATTGACCGCATCGAAGGCAAAGCCGCGGGCAGTGAAAACGTGTTTGGTATCAGCCCCCACTTTAGCGAGCTGAACTGGGCGGGACTGGATTTCACGCCCGCGCAGTTCCACACGGTCACCCATGTGGACAAAGCCGCTTGGGTGCAAGAGTTAAAGCTGCACGCAGAGCTGTTTAAGCAGCTGGCCTACCACCTGCCGCCTGAGTTGCCCGCCACCCAGCGAGCGATTGCCAAGCGTCTGGACGCTTAAAGCGATGGTCTGCTGGCGCTTAAGCGCTGCGCCAGCAGCACATACTCGGCCACCGCCACCTCTTCGGCGCGGCGCTGCACATCAAAGTCTTCGCCCACGCCGCGCTCTTGCAGCCAGCGGCCTAAGGTGTGGCGAAGCAATTTGCGGCGTTGACTGAAGGCGACTTGCACCAACTCACTCAACAAGGCGAGCGCCAGCGGCGCGGGATGTGCATGCGGGGTCATGCGAACGACAGCGCTGTCGACTCTGGGGGGCGGCTCGAACGCCATGGGGCCGACTTCAACCACCATCTCCATCGCATAGCGCCACTGCAGCATCACACTCAAACGCCCAAAAGCCGCAGTAGAGGGCTTGGCCACCATGCGCTCGACCACCTCTTTTTGCAACATAAAGTGCTGGTCTTGAATCACCGACACATGCTCTAGCAAGTGAAACAAAATCGGGGTTGATATGTTGTAAGGCAGATTGCCCACCACCCTCAGGCTTTGGGTATGCAAACCCGCAGCCAAGGCGGAAATATCAACCTTCAAAACATCGGCCTCATGCACGGTTAGCTGCGCATGTTGGCGCAAGCGCAGCGCCAAGTCGCGGTCCAGCTCTATCACTTGCAAATGGCCCACGCGCTCGACCAAGGGCTGGGTCATCGCCGCCAAGCCAGGGCCAATCTCCAGCATC
>JABMMR010000293.1 GCA_013205525.1 Burkholderiales bacterium
GGCGCGAACCCCGCAGCGGCGAAGCCCGCAGTGGCGATAACCGACGCGGCGGTCAACGCCGTGGCGAAACACGTCGCGGCGAAGGACGCGGCGAAGGACGTGAGGAGCGTGCCACCGAAGCCAAGAGCGACAACGCTCGCAGCGAACGTCCGGAAGGCGCTCGTGGACGTGGCCGAGGCGATCGCCCAGACGGTCGCCGCCGCCAAGAAGCTGCCACGACCGAAGCTGCGAACACACCTGTTTCAGCAGAGGCTTTGGCACCCAACGGCGAGACCACCGAGGGCGCTGCGCGTGAAAAACCCGAAGGCCGCCGTGGTCGTGGTCGACGCGGTGAGCGTCCAAGCCAAGCCGCTTCGCAAGCACAAATTCCCTTCAGCGAAGACACCCTGTTGCCCAACACAAACGAAGCGGATGAGCAAACTGCCTCTGACCAAGTTGCATCAGCGACACAAGCCGCAAACGCGCCCAGCGAAACCGGCGAGCGCGTGAGCGAGCGAAGAGAAAAGCGTAACCGTGACCGCTATGGCCGCGAACGCGGACCGCGTGCTGAAAAGTCTGATGACTCAAGTTCAAACAGCGCCGAGAACGCTTGGTCACCTGCGCAAGCAGCGCCATTTGCAGCACCGGTAGCTGGCGCCACACTAGAGGCCCCCTCCCTACAGCGCATGCCGCTCATCACCTCGTATGCCTTGCCCATGCAGGAATTACAACAAGTCGCTTCTGGCAGTGGCCTGGAGTGGGTGAACTCCAACCCTGAGCGCATCGCGCAAGTTCAAGCGGCGATTGCTGCTGAGCCCCAAGCAGTGCATGTGCCGCGTGAGCGTCAAGCGCCTGTTGTCATCGATGAAGGTCCATTGGTCTTGGTAGAAACCAAGAGGGATTTGCGTCAAATGCCCATGCCGTTTGACGACAGTTCAGCAGCATCTTAAAAACAGTTCAAGCGCTGGCGGAGAGTTTCCAACACGCCAACGCTTGCGCTTGATCACCTTTTTGTTCGGCCAGTTCGGCCAAGGCGCGCCAAGCACTGCGCTTTAATTCGCTTGACGGCAAACGCGGCGCAGCTTGCTCTAACAGTTGCGAAGCCTTGCCCCACAAACTGTGGCGCAAACAAAGCATGCCGCTCAGGTATTGCAACTCCACGCTGCGGGGATTGGCCAAGCGAGATTGCTCGACACGCGCCAACCACTCGCTGTCAGGCGTTAGATTTTGTAAAGCTTGGGCCAATACCTCGGTGAAACGGTGGCGCACAGGGCTGTCGCTGCGCTCATCGGTGGGTTGCGAGAGGGCTTCCCATACCGGCAACAACCATTGCAAAGCCAAGCCTGCATCGCCATGAAAACCCAGCAAGCGCTTAGCTGCATGTGCAGCCACTTCTGGCATGGCTTTCTCGGTGGCTTGAAACAGTCGCCAAGTGGCTTGCAGCTGATGTGCGTCACGACAATCATCGATGCCAGCCAAGGCCAAGCCGCGCATCAGACTGGTGGCTGCAGTTGAAGAAAAAGCGCCGTGTTTGGCTAATAAGCGGGCGGTATCTAAGGCCGGCAAATGCATCTGTCCCAAGCGATCCGCCTTGAGGCGCAAGCGCAAGGCCAAAGTGCGCCGCGCCGTGCCAAGCGGCAATTGGCTTAAAAACTGATGCGCGCTACGTTCATCGCGGTCATATAAGGCCCATCGAGCAGCACTCAAACGAGCCGCGTCTTGCACCTCAGTGCGCAGCGATGCGCTCAAACCTTGGTGGGGCTGAAAAAGTTGTTGCACATGTTCATCCCGCGCTTTTTCGTCACGCAGCACATGCGCACTTTCGGCGGCCAACATATGCAACACGCTGCGCATGAGCGCCAAACTGTTTTTTTGCGGGCCCGCATTCTCGATGGAAAGTAATTCATCGACATGCGACAAACCTTGCAATGCGGCTTTACGCGATCTGAGATAGCGCCCCGTTACCCAGCCAATCTGCGCGTTGAGCAAATGCGCCTGCGCGCTGCGTTCGCGTTGCTGCAAGCGCCAACGCCTCGCCTGCTGGGGCAAAATCCAAAAACCCGCCATGCCGCGAAGAGCCACATACAGCAAAGCAAAGAAAGCTGTCAGGCCCATCAACACCAAATTGAGCGAGAGGTCGACTCGGTAGGGCGGCACAAACACAGTGACCGTGCCAACTTGTTGACTCAAACCCAAGGCCAGTGCCGCAGCAAACGCAAACAAGGCCAAAAGCCATAACGCCAAACGCATCTCAGCGCCCCGCCGCCGCTGTGGCCAGTGCTGAGAGGGAGTTGTCTAAGCGTGGAATTTCAATTTGCCGCAATTGGTTTTGGACTTGCTTGAGCAATGACAGGGTGGTCATGCCTTGACGTCCAGAGACATCAAAGAAACGATGCATATCGCGTTCGACCAATTGCAAATCATCCCGCGACGCCGCTGTTTGTCTGGCCAACAAACCCAATCGGGCGTTGAGCAAACGCAGTTTCAAATTTTCACGGGCAAAAAAACTTTGCTCAGGCGACAACAACACCGCCTCGGGTCGGTCGATACGGCTGACACGCACCAAACTGCTGAGTTCGGCCCAAACACTGCTGCCCAAGGCCGACCATTGACTCTCACGCCAAACCTGCTCCCACAGATTGCCCACAGGTTTGAGTGATGCAGGCGGGGCTTTGTTTTTGCTTCCAACCGCGTTGAGCAAGGGAAGCTCCTCGACCAAAACCACCAGTTCATCGAGTTTGTTCAGCAAGTTAGGTGTATCGATGACGCTGACCGACTGAACGCGGTCAATATCGCTTTGCAAGGCACGCAACACGGGATTGAGCCGCGGTTGGGGCGCCTTGCTCAAACGCTTTTGCGCGCTGTGCAAAGCCGCTAAGAGGGGTTGCAAACTGCCTGTCAATTCAGCTTGCTGTTGCGCCAAACTCAAGGCTGACTCTATGTCGACCACCATGTTCTCGTCTCTGGAACGAGACAGGCTTTGCATCAATTCTTCAAGTTGACTGCGTTGCAAAGCCACTTCGCTCAAACGGCTGTCGATCAAGGCCACACGGGCAGCGGTTTCATTGGACAAGTCTTGGGCGTTTTTAGCCAAGCTGTTGGCTTGCATGGACAACTGTCCAGCGTCGGCGCTTTGTCTGGCCAATTGTTCTTGAATCAGGCTGAGTTTTTGCCACAACATCACTGCCAAGGCCAAGGCGAGAACAGCAACCAAGCCCACAAGATTACCCACATAAGCACGCCACTTGGGGCGTGAGAGCACAGGGGCGTCCGCGACGGGAGGGCTTAGGGGCGTTTGTCCAGACTCACTGCTCATGCCTGCGATTCTAATGAGGCAAGCACTTCTGCCAAATTGGGCCTGCAAAAAATAACTTTACCCATGCCCATGTCTTTGGCGGTTTGCACAATACGCGCATGGGTTGCCATGGCGCGGGCGGCGCTCCAATCTTGATGGGGCATCAAGCTGGCCAAGTTGTCCAAAGCTTGGGAACTGCTGAATAACCAAATGCTGCCGTCTTTCGCGGCTGTCTGAGCTTCTTGCAAACGGGTTTTGTCCCACTGCGGCATGGAGCGCTGGTAGACCGACAAAATTTCCACCGGAATCTGCTTCAACATCAATTGACGCAACAACCAGTCGCGCCCTGCCCCTTGGGAATTGACATCGGCTTGATCTGCATCACTGCCACGCAACAGCAACACCGGCCGCATGGGCTGGAGTTTGGCTTGAACCACAGCCCACAAAGATTCCGTATCGAACTGGGCGGCGTCGGGCGGTGGAGAGTCGATCAAACTGTGGTGCACGCCCACCTCGAGCAAAGCCTGATGGGTGCCAGGTCCTGTGGCCCAGCAACGCGTCATGCCCCAGCCCGCTTTGGGCTTGGTCGAACCCAAGGCATTGGTGACTGCAGCGCGGCTGACGAACATCACAGCTTGGTAGCCGTGCCAAGCATCAAGCACCGCTCGCAAGCGCATCACATCGGTCATGGGGCTTAATTCGATGAGTGGCCAATTTTTGACCCGGTGCCCGGCTTTTTGCAAACCCCTGGCCCAGGTCAAACCTTCGGCTGCAGGTCGGGTGAGGATGAGGTCAAAAGCAAAACTGGCTGTGTGAAACATATGCGCCAGAGCAAAGGCTGTTCAGGCTGCGCCCAAGGCACGCAGTTGAGCGGCCACTTGCAGGCCGAGTTGCTCGGCCTCGGCCAGCGTAGTCACATCAGAAGCCGCATGGGCTTTGATCAGTGGCGCAAACAAATCCTCAGGGTTTCCCCATGCGGCGTCCAAGCTCAGGTGTTGCTTGTGTAAAGTTGCATGGGCTGCCAAGGGCATGGAACAACTGCCGCCCATGGCGCGGCTGACCGCACGCTCGGCAGCCACGGCCAACCAAGTGGTTTGATCGGCCAAAGGCGCCAACAGCGTGCGCACATCTTCGCGGTGGCTTTGAATTTCAATGCCTAAAGCGCCTTGACCTGCTGCGGGCAGCATCTCGGTGATGGCAAAAATATGGCGAATGCGCTCGGACAAACCCAAGCGCTTCAAACCGGCCGCAGCCAACACAATGCCCGCATATTGGCCTTCATCGAGCTTGCGCAAACGGGTGTCCAAATTTCCGCGCAAGGGCTCAATCTGCAAGTCGGGGCGTAAAGAGCGCAACAACACCGTGCGCCGCAAGCTAGAGGTACCCACCACTGCCCCTTGCGGCAAGTCTTGCAGCGTGGCGAAATGCGGCGAAACCCAAGCGTCGCGCGGATCTTCGCGCACCATCACGCAAGCCAAGGCAAAGCCTTCGGGCATGTCCATGGGAACGTCTTTAAGGGAATGCACGGCTAAATCGGCGCGGCCTTCTTCCAAAGCCACTTCGAGTTCTTTGACAAACAAGCCTTTGCCGCCGACCTTGCTCAGGGACCGGTCGAGGATTTGATCGCCCTGTGTGGTCATACCCAAAATTTCCACTTTGCAGCCTTGCTCTTGCAGCAGGTCTTGCAGGTGGTGGGCTTGCCACAGAGCTAAACGGCTTTCGCGGGTGGCGATGGTGAGGTGAAGAGTGCTCAAAATAAGGCTTAAGTTAATGAAATTTTCCCCATGAATGCTAGCATGTGAGCAACTATGGTTTCCCCTTGAGATGAGCTAACTTCATGACCCAGCCCACTGCCCGTCAACGCTCTGCCAAGCCTTTGTCTTCTCACGAACAACCCTTGGTCGAGGACATCCGTTGGTTGGGGCGAATCTTGGGCGACGTGATTCGACAGCAAGAGGGTGACCAGGCCTTTGGCTTGATCGAACATATCCGCCGACTGTCGGTGGCTTTTCGCCGGGACGCCGACGCCTTGGCGGACAAGGCCTTGAAA
>JABMMR010000294.1 GCA_013205525.1 Burkholderiales bacterium
CCACAAGCGATGCATGGGGTTGAGCATGTCAAGCAAGGACAAATAATTTTGCAAAGGCAAACCGTCCCAAGTGGGGGTGCCCACATCATCAAAAGCAATATCGGGTTCTGCCCAGTTGTGGTACTTGACCTCCACGCCGACGCGCACAAAGGTGCGCACCAAACGTTGTGAAGAACGCTTATCTTGAAGGTGCTCAATAAGGGCAAGCAAGGGGCGCTCGCCCGCATCCAAGGTAACGAAGTCGACAAAATCAAACAAGCGCGGTTCACTCAATGACCTAAGTTCGGTATTCACGTAACCGCCACCCAAAGCAATCACTACCGTTGGATGATGGTGTTTGATGGTTTGCGCAATTCGTAGAGCCGCGTACACCGTGCCAGGAAAGGGCACAGACAGCAGCACCAGCTGGGGCCGGTGTGTAGCTAGGGTTTCAAGCGTGAGTGTTTCTAAAACTTCATCGAGGTAAGTGGGTGCAGCCGCCAGCGCATGCGCCAAAGGATCGAAACTGGGTTGGCTGGAAGCCAGCGATTCACCGTAGCGCACAAACTCAAAACGTGCGTCTACTGCGTCGCGCAACACGTCTGCCAAGTCGTTCAAGAAAAGTGTGGCCAAGTGGCGTGCGCGGTCTTGCACACCCAAGGCGCCAAACGCCCAAGTGAGGGTGTCGTCTTCGGTGTTGTCTAAAGCGGCAAAGCGAGGACCTTCAGGCACCAAGCCTCGGGCGGCAATGCGATGCGCCAAAGTGGCGTCGCGGCCTTGCAAAAATGCAATCACTGGTTCTATGCAGTTGATGTAACGCTGTGCATGGTCGAGAAAATAATTCACACTCGCGCTGCGTTCATGCACATCTTGCTTCAAGGCAATTGATTCAATCCGTGTCAAACCCTCTGTGCAGAAAATGCGCAGCACCAAGCGCAAGGCCAAATCGTCTTGCCGTGTGTCCACACCCCGAGAACGCAAAAAACCCGTCAAGTAAGCACTTGACGGGTAGGGTGTGTTGAGTTGCGTCATGGGCGCAATCAGCGCCAGAACGCGAAAGTCATTCACGCGGGAAGGTATCCTTCAACCGACAAATAGCGCTCGCCTGTGTCGTAGTTAAACCCAAGCACTTTGGCGTTGGCGGGTAGGTCTGCCAGCTTTTGCGCAATCGCTGCCAAGGTGGCGCCCGAAGATATACCCACCAACATGCCTTCTTCGCGGGCTGCACGGCGGCCGTATTCGCGGGCGTCTTCAGCATCGACTTGAATCACGCCTGTGAGCAAATCGGTGTACAAGTTTTTAGGGATAAAACCCGCACCAATGCCTTGGATAGGATGGGGCGCGGGCGCGCCACCCGAGATGACGGGCGAGGCCTTGGGTTCCACCGCAAACACTTGCAACTGGGGCCATTTCGCTTTCAATACTTGGGCACACGCCGTGATGTGGCCACCCGTTCCCACACCGGTGATGATGGCATCCAAGCCTTCGGGGAAGTCGGCCAAAATTTCTTGCGCTGTGGTGCGCACATGAACCTCGATATTGGCTGGGTTTTCAAATTGCTGAGGCATCCAAGCACCGGGTGTGGCGTCGACCAACTCTTGGGCGCGGGCGATAGCGCCTTTCATGCCCTTTTCGCGAGGGGTTAAATCGAAGCTGGCGCCATAGGCCAGCATCAGGCGGCGCCGCTCTATGGACATGCTGTCGGGCATCACCAACACCAATTTGTAGCCCTTGACCGCCGCCACCATGGCCAAGCCCACGCCCGTGTTGCCGGAGGTGGGTTCAATGATGGTGCCGCCTGGTTTTAAGACACCACTGTTCTCGGCAGCTTCAACCATGCTCAATGCAATGCGGTCTTTGATGGAGCCGCCGGGGTTGCTGCGCTCCGATTTGATCCACACCTGGGCTTGGGGACCAAACAAGCGGTTGATACGGATATGCGGTGTGTGACCAATGGTCTCGAGGATGTTATGGGCTTTCATTGATGGCTCCTTAAAGCGTGCTTTGATTTTGCAACAGTTTCATCGCCAAGGCCTCACCTAATTTGATGCCGTCCACCGCCGCCGACAAAATGCCACCGGCATAACCAGCCCCTTCGCCTCCAGGGTAGAGGCCGCGCAGAGTGGGGTTTTGCAAATCATGATCGCGCTCAATGCGTAAAGGCGAAGAGGTGCGGGTCTCTACGCCTGTCAACACCGCATCGGGCATATCAAAGCCTTTGATTTTTTGCCCAAACACCGGCATGGCTTCGCGCATGGCGTCTACAGCAAAGCCGGGTAACACATGGCGCAGATCGGTCATTTGAACCCCAGGCTGGTAAGAAGGTTGTACTTTGCCCAAAGCCGTCGATGCTTTGTCTGCCAGCAGGTCAGCCACCAGTTGTGCAGGTGCGTGGTAGTTGCTGCCACCAGCAACAAACGCGGCTGACTCGAGTTGGCGTTGCAAGACCATGCCGGCCAAGGGATGAAAACCATCAGCCGTGTCCAGCGTGTCTAAACGTACGGCATTGCCCAACTCTTGACCCAAGGCCGCCTCAAAGGAGGCCGCGTCGCTTGGGTAATCTCGGGGTTCAATGCCCACCACAATCCCTGCATTGGCATTGCGTTCATTGCGTGAATACTGGCTCATGCCGTTGGTGACCACCCGCCCAGCTTCACTGGTGGCTGCCACCACGGTGCCGCCCGGGCACATGCAAAAGCTGTAGACCGTTCGTCCATTGTTGGCGTGATGCACCAGTTTGTAGTCGGCGGCACCCAGCATAGGGTGGCCTGCATGCTTGCCCCAGCGAGCGCGGTCTATCACACCTTGGGGATGCTCGATTCGCACACCCACAGAAAACGCTTTGGCTTGCATGGCAACCCCATGCCTGTGCAGCATGGTGAAGGTGTCGCGGGCGCTGTGCCCCAAAGCGATGACAACATTTTGAGCGGCCAACTCGTAACGCTGGCCTGTGTCTTGTTGCAGGATATGCAGGGCTTGCAGTTGGCGCTGCTCGTCGTAGGACATATCGACCAAGCGCTGGGCAAACCTAACCTCACCGCCAAGCCGAATGATTTCTGCGCGCAAGCCCTCCACCACCTTGACCAATTTGAAGGTGCCAATGTGCGGATGCGCGGCCCATAAAATTTCTTCGGGCGCGCCAAAGCGCACAAATTCATTCATCACCTTGCGACCCAAATGTCTGGGGTCTTTGATTTGGCTGTAGAGCTTGCCGTCTGAAAACGTGCCCGCACCCCCTTCACCAAACTGCACATTGCTTTCGGGCTTCAAGACAGACTTTCGCCACAAACCCCAAGTGTCTTGGGTGCGTTGGCGCACTGCTTGGCCGCGCTCAATCACAATAGGTTTCAAGCCCATTTGCGCCAAAACCAGTGCTGCAAAAATACCGCAGGGGCCAAAGCCCACCACCACCGGTCGCGCTGTGCCTTGTCTGGGCCAGTCTGCAGGGGCGTGGACCGGGGCGCGCCATTGCATATCAGGGCTGGCTTGGATATGCGGATGCTGTGCATATTTTTCCAGCAACCCAAGCGCTTGGTCTTTGTTGAACAGTTGCACATCCACGATGTAAACCACCAGCAGTTTTTGCCTTGCGTCAAAGCTGCGTTTAAACACTTTCCAATCTTCAATATCGGTGAGTGCAACCCCCAAAGTGCTGGCAATCAGGGGAGCCAGCGTGGCCGGATACAGAGGGGGTGGCGTGACATCATCTGCAACATCAAACGCAGCATCCAAAGGCAGTTTCAGTTCGGATAATCGAATCATTTGTGCATGGCGTCTATCAAGGGCAACATGTCTTTGGCCATCAGCATGCCCGCATGGTCTGAAATATGGTCGCCATAGCTGTATAAAAATTTGCCCTCTTTGGCAATGGTGCAAATGTCTGCGGGTATGTCGCACAGCAAAGGCAAGGGGTCGTAAACCAGCAAATCCGGGTTGTTGTATTTCAACTTGGCAATGAACTCTTGGTAGGCCGCTGTTCCCTTAAGGTGGTCGGAGAAGCGCAGTTGGCAAAACGGGTTTTGCTGACGCTGCAAAAAAGTGTTGAGCATGTCAAAGCGGGTTAGGCCGCCGCTGATGCAACTGTTGGGGTCGGGCAGTGTGGGGTTGTCAACCACAAACACCACCTTCTTACCCGAGGCCAGCCAATGTTGAATTGCCCGCGAGTAGGCAGTCACATATTGGTCAATTTCTGGGGAGTTGGTGTATTGAGCTATCAACCCAGATTGTGGGTCTAGGCGAAACATGCCGCGCAAAGCATTGGCCAACACAATCACTTTCAAATTCGCGTTGGCGTCCACTGCGTCCAAAGCTGCACGGTTGCTTGGGTTGCTGTCACCTGACAGCAGGTTGATGGGGCCCATCATGGCCCAACTGTGCTCGGGGGGTGAAGACCGTATCAGACTGTAAACCAGCGCTTCACCCTTGCTGTCACCTAACAGAACATGGGTGGGCGGTTGCACTTTGCCATCTTGAAAGCACCACTTCACCAAATGTTGTTGATCGGGTGGAAGCGTGCAATTGGCTTGCAGGGTTCCGCGTTCTACGCCCACCACCAAGCTAGAGGGGTCGGCATTGAGCATGCCATGATGGCGAAACTTCAGGCCGTCCCACACATTGATGGCATGCGACATCAATAAAACCGCCAGCATATACAGGCACAACCACCACACCGCACGAGGGTAGCGAGTGCCAAAGCGAATCGGCTTTTCAACAAAGCGGTAGGTGAGGTAGGCAAGCAAAAAGCTCAAAGCCACTAAGCCTATGCGCACTTCTGCGGAAGGTGGTTGCGAAAATAAAATACGGGCAAAAGAAAGCAAAGGCCAATGCCATAAATAAAGCGGGTAGCTGATTAAACCAATGGCTACCATGGGTCTAGAGGCCAGCCACACACTGTTGAAACTGCAGTTCATGCCAGCTAACAGGATGAGTGTTGCGCCTGCGGCAGGGAGCACGGCCCAGTAGCCAGGAAACGCCATGTCTTTGTCAAAGAAATAGGCTGATAAAAGTACCAGTGCCAAACCCACCCAGCCTGCGGGGTAGCGCCAAGCTCTGGCCAAGCGAGGATTGTTCATCAAGGCAATGGCAAGACAAGCGCCCAGTAACAACTCCCAACTTCGACTCCAGGGCGAATAAAAATCTCGTGCCAATTCGCCTTGGAACACCAACCACAGGCTGTAGCCAAAGGAAGACAACAGCAAAGCCAACAGCAGGGGCAAAGACCAGCGCGGGATGCGCTTGAACAACAACAGTAGCAAAGGCCAGACCACATAAAACTGCTCTTCAATGGCCAGCGACCATAGGTGCAGCATAGGTTTGGTGTCGGCTGCATTGTCGAAATAACCAGACTCGCGCAGCAACATGAAGTTGGTCAAAAAGATGGCACTGCTGCCGGTGTGCTTGGCGAGTTGTTTGTATTCGATGAAGTTCAGGCACACCCAGCCGGCCACCAAGCCAAAGCCCAGTACCAGCGCCAGAGCCGGAAAAATGCGCCGCACACGTTTTGCATAAAACGCCTTGAGACTAAAGCGTTGCTCGCGAAGATCGCGCAAGATGAGACCCGTGATGAGGTAGCCAGAAATAACGAAAAACACATCAACACCGATAAAGCCACCGCTTAAGTATTCGGGAAAGGCATGAAACAGAACGACCGCCAATACCGCAATGGCGCGCAAGCCATCAACGTCGGGTCTGTAATCAGGGTTGTGCTGCGAAATAACGGGGCCTCATTGCTTGTTCTTGCCCGAATCATAGACCGATGGATAATCATCTCTGTGAAGCACGCTAGGCCGTCGCTGGTGCAAGGACAGAAATGTCGCACTGGAGGAACGGCCGGACTGCACAGGACAGCGCAGGAGGTAACACCTCTCCACCGTGAGGTGAGGCTCAGAGCAACAGAGCCGAGTCGGCC
>JABMMR010000295.1 GCA_013205525.1 Burkholderiales bacterium
GCCAAAGAAGCCGGCTTGGTGAATGGCTATGACCATCCCGCACGGCTAGGCGCGGACCGTTGGGTGGCCATGGTGGGCGCATTGGCACATATGCGGGCGCAAACCGCTGCTGGCTCTGCACGGCCTATGGTGGTGGTGATGGTGGGCACGGCTGTCACGGTGGAAGCCATTTCTGCCGAAGGCGTGTTTTTAGGCGGCTTGATCTTGCCCGGTCACGGCATCATGTTGCGCGCTTTAGAGTCAGGTACTGCGGGCTTGCGTGTGCCCACTGGCGAGGTGCGTGAATTTCCCACCAACACCAGTGACGCGCTTACCAGTGGCGGCACCTTCGCTATTGCCGGCGCGGTCGAGCGCATGGTCCAGCATGTGCGTGCGCATTGCCATGCCGAACCGCTTTGCTATATGACGGGCGGCGCTGGCTGGAAGATGGCGCCCAGCATGTCGGTCAGCTGTGAATTGATCGACAGTTTGATATTTGATGGTTTGCGCGAAATAGCCGCACAGCGCTTAGCCGCAGTGGGAGCGACTTAAACCGTTTGCGCCTCAACCTGCACTGCGCAGTCGTAGAACACCGGCGCGCGGCCCATGTCGGTGAGGTTTTGCGAGGTGAGCTCATTCACATTCGTGCCCTTGGCGCCCAGCTTGCGCCACCACACCCCCAAGCCCACCACCATGCCAGGCTGGGCACGCGTACTGAACTGTGCTTTGCAAGCGTAGCTGCCACGGGCGTTGAACACCCGCACCATCGTGCCGTCCTGCAAGCCTCGTGCGGCTGCATCCACAGGGTGAATTTCCAACAGCGGCTCGCCCTCCATGTCGCGCAGGCTCTTCACATTCACAAAACTGGAATTCAAAAAATTACGCGCAGGCGGCGAAATCATCGCCAGCGGGTAGATGGCTTGTGGGTTGGCCGGCTCATAGTTAGGCAAATAGTCGGGCAGGCCGTCTTGGCCTTGGGCGTGCAGCCTGTCGCTGAAGAACTCGCATTTGCCCGAAGCCGTGGTAAAGCCGCCGTTGGCAAAAGGCGCATCAGCCACGGGCCAGTGCGCAAAGCCATCTTGTAGCAACTTCTCCCAAGTGACTGGCGAAGCGCTGGCGAGGTTACGCGGGTGTTGCAGCGCCAAGCGGCACAGGCTTTCATCGTCTTCTTGCAGCAAGGGGTTGTGCATCCCCATGCGCTGGCTCAGTTCGCGAAAAATTTGGGTGTTGGGTTTGGCCTCACCCATGGGCCCGATGGCGGGGCGGTTGAGCAGCACATCGGTGTGGCCGTAGCTGTTGTGAATATCCCAGTGCTCCAGTTGCGTGGTGGCGGGCAGCACATAGTCGGCCAAATCAGCGGTGTCGGTCATGAAGTGCTCTAGCACCACAGTGAACAAATCTTCCCGTGCAAAGCCTTTAACCACCTTGGCCGACTCGGGTGCCACGGCCACCGGGTTGCTGTTGTAAACCACCACAGCTTCCACCAAGCTTGGGGTGTTCAAGGCGTCGCCAATCGTGCTCATGTTGATGAGCGGGGCGCTTTTATGGGTGTGCAAATCAGCGCGCTGCAAAGCCACGCCGTTGTGCAGCGCATGGCCCGAGACACTCAGCACCACGCCGCCTGCGCGCTGTCGCCAAGCGCCTATCAGTGCGGGCAGGCAAGCCACGGCACGCACCGCGTTGCCGCCGCCACGCGAGCGTTGTACGCCGTAGTTCAGGCGTATGGCGGCAGGTTTGATGTGGGCGTAGTCGTGGGCGAGCTGGCGAATGTCTTCTGCCTTCAAACCACACACCTCGGCAGCGCGCTCAGGCGGCCACTGCAAAGCGCGCTCGCGCAAGGCCTCAAAGCCCAGGGTGTGCTGGGCGATGTAATCGTGGTCCAGCCAGTCGTGGCTGATGAGTTGGTGCATCAGCGACAAGGCCAACGCCGCGTCGGTGCCGGGCTTGAGCGCCAAATGCACATCGCATTTGTCGGCGGTTTCGGTGCGGCGGGGGTCTATGCACACCAGTTTGGCGCCTTGGCGTTTGGCCTCTTGGGCGATGCGCCAAAAATGCACGCTGCTGGTGATGACGTTGCTGCCCCAGATGATGATGAGCTTGGACTCGGCGAAGTGCTGCACCTGCATGCCCAGCTTGCTGCCAAAAGTTTGTGTCAGGGCTTCAGCGCCCGCGCTAGAGCAAATCGTGCGGTCTAGGCGCGCAGCACCCAGCAGATTGAAAAAGCGCATGGCGATGGACTCACCTTGCACCATGCCCATGGTGCCGGCGTAGCTATAGGGCAGTATGCGCTCAGGCGTTGTGTCGGCAATGGTTTTCAGGCGAGCGGCGATGTCGCTTAAA
>JABMMR010000296.1 GCA_013205525.1 Burkholderiales bacterium
CGGGCTTAGGAGGAACGGCCACTGCATCAGCTTCTGGGGTTACATCTGCGGTTGCTTCAGTGGTTGCAATTGCAACCGTTGCAGCCTGACCCGCAGACACAGCTTGCATGTGGGCGAGCGCTTGGCGAATAAGCGCAGCGTCGGCTTGGGCAATGGCTTTGTCGAGCTCAGTGGCAGCGGCCAACACGGCCTTGTCGTGTTCAGACAAATTCTGCGCTGGTGCATCAGCTCGCATTTGGGTTTTGCGGCTAAAAGCCTCGTCTAGGGGTTGGCGAAAAGCATCCCACAGTTTTTGCGCCAACTTGCGCTCGACAGGCACGGCCTGCGATTCAATCTGCCAGCGTTGCTGCAAGGCCTTGACCGCATCAATGCGCAACTGAGGCGCCTCACCCAGCACCTTGGATTCTTCAATCATGGCACGCCGCTGCGCGATGCTTTGGGTTTGGGCGACTTCCAGGCCCGCATGCGCAGCCTTGATAGCGGTCTTCCACTGCGACTGCATATCAGCAAACGCTTTTTCACTCAGGTGCCCACTGTTGCGCCAGCGTTCAGAGAATTGATGCAATTCACGCGACTGTGTTTTCCAATCGGTATTGCCTTGGTGGGTCTCGGTCCATGCCGCGACTTGCGCCAACAAAGCCAATCGGCCTTCACGGTGTGCGGCCCCCTCGGCTTTGGCCTTTTCAAGCCAAGCTTGCACAAACGGGTAGGCTCGGTTACAGGCTTGGTCAAAGCGCTTCCACAGCCCGTGGTTGGGCAAACCGCCTTGGTCGGTTTTTTTCCATTCGTCTCGAAGTTGACGCAAAGTGTCTTGCAATTTACGTCCGTTAATGGCTGGCACCCATTGGCTGTAGTCGATGGGCGCGGTGGCCGCCTCAACAGTTTCAACAGCTTCAACTGGCTCGGCTGCGGGCGGAGCTTGCAACAAAGCCTCGGCTTTGGTGACCAGTTGCAAGCGAATTTCATCGGCGTGCTTGCGTTGCCAGCCGTCCAATTCGCCAGCTGCGGCTAAAGCAGTTTGCACCTGCTCAGACAAGGCAGTGTCGAGTTGCAGACCTTTGGTTTTAAGAGCAGCGCGCAATTGCGCAGCGGCCGCTGACATGGCTTTGGAGTGTCCCAAGGCGACTTCTTTTTCCAGCTGTTGCAACATCTCTGGAACTTGCAAAGCCATGTGGCTGGCCTGAGGTGCTTCTGGTTTGGGTTTAATTTGTACAGTCACCGTTAGGGGCGCACTGTCGCCCCTGGTCTGGCGCAATTGGTCGGCCCAAGCCGGCACAGCCGGCAAGGAAAGGCTGGCGTCAACGGCAGCAGCTTGGGTCTGTTGCAGTGCTGCGGCAAAGGCTTCCCAGACCAAAGGAATGTGCTGGGTGGTCTCCGCCACCAGCACGGGGTATTTAGGGTCCACACTGTGCCAATGCGGGTCGGCTTGAAGCGCCGCGAATTCATCATGCAAACGCTTCAAATCAGCTTGCAAGGCGGCTTGCTGCTCTAAGGCTTCTTGCCACGACTTGGTTGACAGCATTTCAATGCGCTGGACCAAAAGCAGCGCAGTTTCGCGTTGAACTTGGGCGCGGTGCTCCAGTTCTGCAATATGCTTGATGCGCTCAGCCAGGGCTTGTCGCAGCCCCGCCAAAGGTTCGCGAGACAAGGCCGCGCCAGCTTTAGCGGCATCCCTTTGCCAAGCCATGGCATCGGCCACTTTGAACTGTGCGGCTTGCAACAAACCTTGGGCTTTGTCGGTCCACTCCTGCGCCAACAAATCTTGCGCTTTGGTGCGCTTGATCTCGTCCAGTTTTTCGCGCAAGGGCTTGGCCGCCCCTTTGTCACGGGCGCTCATTTCTTTGAGCACCTGTTGCATCAATTCAGGAGAAGGGTTGCTGGCTAACCAATCTCTTAAGCGAGCAGATCGCTCGCCTGAGGTGGGTGCTGTTAAAGCGCCGGCGGTTAAGGCATCTAGAGTTGCGAGGTCGGGGGCGCTGTCAGAAGACGTGGTCACAGTGGTTCAAATAGGTTGGTTAAAGCCCGAGAACGGGCCAAAACGTCTATTGTGACAGGGCGCAAGGGGTAAAAGCTTAAAATGAAGCTATGCCCATTTATGAATCTTTTCGTCAAGCCATCAAAGTTTGCGCCTCCGATATTGGTGACGGTTTTTTCCTCATCACCCACAGCGGTCTGGCCTTGCTCGGATTGAGTGTGTTTTGCGCCATGGTTCTGATGGGTACACAGCCCAATTTTCGCTCTGCTGCAGAAACTGAACTGATTGACTGGCTGCAAACACGCCACGACATAGACCTGAGTTTTGACACCAATGCGGAGGCCGTAGACCGCGCCACCGCCACCGACCCTCGCGACTTGCCCGCCGACCAAGCCAATATCGCCATGTGGCTGAGTCGCAAATACCGCGTCGCGCCCGAGCCCATCAGCGCTTTGGTGGTGGAGGCGTTTGAGATTGGACCGCGAAATCGCATTGACCCCACGCTGATCTTGGCGGTCATGGCCATCGAGTCGAGTTTTAACCCGTTTGCCCAAAGCACGGTGGGGGCGCAAGGTCTGATGCAAGTGCGCACCAAGATCCATACCGAAAAATACGATGATTTTGGCGGTGATATGGCTGCTTTTGACCCCATCGCCAATTTACGCGTGGGCGTTGCCGTACTCAAGGAATCCATCTCGCGCAATGGCTCTGTAGAAGCTGGTTTGCGCCAGTATGTGGGTGCAGCCAACAGCGGTGAAGATGGCGGCTACATCGCCAAAGTTTTGCTTGAACAGCAGCGTTTACAAGAAGTCGCTCTGGGGCGTTTGGTGTCTGTTTCCAGTGCTAAATCTACCGATACCGAAGACAAATGAAATGCCCTTTTTGTGCGCATGTGGAAACCCAGGTCATGGAGACCCGCATGTCTGAGGAGGGCGACTCGATTCGCCGGCGGCGCTCTTGCAGCCACTGCGAAAAGCGCTTCACCACTTACGAGCGCACCGATGTCAGCTTCCCTGCTGTCGTTAAAAAAGATGGCAGGCGCATAGAGTTCGATCGCGCTAAGTTGCGCGGCTCGTTCAATCTGGCGCTGCGCAAGCGCCCGGTCAGCACCGAGCAAGTCGATGCCGCCATTGAACGCATCGAAGAAAAACTGCTCACCCTTGGACAACGCGAAGTGGCCTCCACACGCATAGGTGAATTGGTCATGCGCGAGCTGAAAAAACTCGACAAAGTGGCCTATGTGCGCTTTGCCAGTGTTTACCGAAGCTTTGAGGACGTAGACGAGTTCAAAACCTTGGTCGACGAATTTCGCCGTTGATTTTTAAAGGTGCTTAACTCACCCTGTGAAAGTGCATAGCGCACACCCTTGACTGCCCCCGCCATTGCAATATGGCGGCTATGAAATACAGGCGCTTCCCCCCCACAAGCTCTGCGCAACTCAGGGGCTACACCCTGCTGGAATTAATCACTGTCATCGCCTTGACAGGCATCTTGCTGGGGGTGGCCAGCCCTTGGCTGCAGCAGTGGTTGTGGCGATTGCAAGTTGAAGCGGTGGTGCAGTCGTGGAGCGCCGACTTGCAAACCGCAAGGTTGCAAGCGCTGCGATCAGGGCAAGCCATGCGCCTGCAGCGCTTAAACCACTGCCAAATCCCGCCCTTGGCCAATGGTGACTGGCGCTGTGGTTGGCAGTTACAAAAAGTGGGTGGCAACAACGCTTTGCTGGTTTTAAATAATGCACTGGCTGGCGAGGTGCTGGTGCAGATGAGCCCCGCACATAACAGCTTGGACATCAATGCCATGGGTGAACCCGTGGCGGGCGGCTTGCGCTTAGTGGTGCAAGCCAAGCGCAGCCCAACTGCGTCCTTGGGGCGCGTCATTTGTATCAATATTGCGGGGCGCTTGCGGGTCATGGCGGGCAACACATGCACATGAATTACAAACCCAGACGCTTTAAAGGCTTTGCCACACTCGACGCATTGGCCGCCTTGATGCTCTTAAATTTGCTCTGTCTGGGAGTGCTGGCTGGGCAATGGCAAGCGCTGCAAGCGCAACGCGACGCCCTCGCCATGCAAACCGCGGTTGCCTTGGCACAAGATCTGTGGGAGCGCATGCAAATCAATCCGCAAGCCGCCCTTTCCTACCAACTTCAGCTTGGTCAAACTGTACCCGTCCTCGACTGTCAGTCCCGCGCTTGCAGTTTGGACAGCTGGGCGCAAGCGGATTTGGCGGCATGGCTTAGCAGCGTGAAGTTGCGACTTCCTGGCGCACAAACCCAGCTGCTCACCAACAGCCAAGCACAGGTGCAGTTGTTGCTAGCCTGGCCGGTCAGCGAGTGGCTGCCAAGCCTTGGTATCAATGAGCTCAAAGAATGTCCCGCAAAACACCGCTGCTGGCAAACCCGTTGGACCTTATGAGTACACCGTCGCGCCACAAACAATACGGTCACACCTTGGTGCAAAGCTTGGTGGGCATGGTTTTGTCGGCTTGGGTATTGACAGCAGCATTTGCGGCTTTCGCATGGGTACAAAGCAATCACCAACACATGCAAACCATGGCCGAAGTGCATGATCGGCTGCACGCGGCCTTGGCCTTGATTCAAATACGGGTGAGTCGCGCCGGCGCTCCCGCTTTGCAATTTGATGCACAAGGACAAGTCAGTTTTTTGCTGCTGCCTGCCAGTCTGCAAGGCAGCAACAGCAACTTATCGTTGACCCACCACAGCAGCCTCACCCCGGCCGATTGCCAAGGTCACCAAGTCTCCTCGTTGCCACTCATTCAAGATGACTTCAAACGCAGCGTTCGTAATGAGCTCAGTTGCAAAGACACACTGCGCAGCAACACCAGTTACCAAGCCTTGCTAGACAACATCCAACAACTGGGCTTTGTGTATGCACAGTCGCTGCCTGGGGCTGAGCCACAAATGCAATGGCGAAGCGCAAACCAAGTGAGCGACTGGCAAGCTGTGCGTGGACTGCAAGCTTGTATACAAACCAAGCAAGCGGGCGCAAGCCCGCCTGCAACCCTGTCGTGCAATACAGGGCTTGCATTGGCTGCACCCGCTTTGGCTTGGCGCGGGGTGGCACATTTACGCCATGCCAAGCCGTGAAGCGACAACATGGCTTGGCACTGCCTGTGGTTGTGGTGTTGTCCGGCCTGTGCAGTCTGTTGTTGTTGGCCGAGTGGCGCAGCTTGGCTTGGGCACAGGCTTTAGGACACAGCGCGGCGCTTCGCTGGCAATTGCAACAAAGCGCTTTAGATGCCCTGCGCTTGGCCGTAGAAGACATCCGCAACATCGCCACAGACTCGCGGCATCAAATGGGCACCACCAGCGATCAACATGCATTTTTTCCACGCACGACACAAGAGTGGCAAGTGTTGCAAACGCGTTTGGCCGTCAGCGATTGCCAAAACGGTATTTGCCGCTCTTTGGGCCCAGACAACCCGTTTTTATCACCTTGGTTGGCGCGACTCGCCAAAGGCCAAGCCGTCCCCGCTGTTGCGGGTCAGACCGTCACCTATTGGGTTGAAATTTTGCCCACTTCCACCACCGTTGAAAGCCAGCAGCCGTTTCTTTACCGCATCACCGCCTTGGCGCAAAGTGCGAACAACGGCCCGCTGTCGGCATGGCAAGCCGTGTGGCAAGCCCAGCCCAATGCGCCGGCCAGTTTGGCCTCCCCATTGCGCTTAAATGGTTTGACTCGTTTGCTGCCCCTTGTGCCATGAAAGCTGTCGCTCAAGGCTTTAGCCTCATCGAGTTGCTGATGGTGATGGCGCTGGTGGCCCTGCTCAGTAGCTTTGCCCTGCCCGCATACCACAGCAGCCAACAACGCGCCCAACGCACTTTGGCCAAACTCGCTTTAATGAAAACCGCACATTGGCTAGAACGTGCGGCCAGCACAGCGGGCAACTACCCCACACTTATGCCCGACGCGGTCTGGCAAACCACCGAACTGCGCTACCGCGTGCACTTGCAAACTCAGGCCAATGTCTTTGTTTTAAAGGCTGTTCCCTTGGGCGCGCAAGCCCACGATGCTTGCGGCAGTTTGACCCTCAGCCATTTGGGCGAGCGCGGCGTGCAAAACGCATCAATGACTGCAGCGCAGTGCTGGGGCAGATAGGTGCTGTCAGCATGTCGATAATGGGGTGTATGAACTGGTCTGCACTCGATACCTCCCACATGGCACAAGCTTTGGCTTTGGCTGAGCAAGCCCTTTTCATCACCACACCCAACCCGCGTGTGGGCTGCGTCATCGTCTCAACCACGGGGCAAGTGCTGGGCCAAGGACACACCCAAGCCGCAGGTCTTGCCCACGCGGAAATCATGGCGCTGCGGGACGCACAGGCCCTGGGCCATGAGGTGAAAGACGCTACTGCTTATGTGACGCTAGAGCCTTGCGCCCACCAAGGTCGCACGGGGCCGTGTTGCGATGCGCTGATCGCCGCAGGTGTGGCCAAAGTCGTGGCCAGTGTGCAAGACCCCAACCCCCAAGTAGCCGGTCTGGGCTTTGCCAGGCTGAGGGCAGCGGGCATACAAGTCGATGTCGGCCTAGGCGCTCAAGAGGCAACCGAGTTGAACATCGGTTTTTTCAAACGCATGCAGCAAGGCAGGCCTTGGTTGCGTATGAAGACAGCGCAATCGCTGGACGGCCAAACCGCTTTGCTCAACGGCCAAAGCCAGTGGATCACCGGCGAGGCGGCTCGCTTGGATGGACACCATTGGCGAGCGCGTGCCTGCGCATTGCTGACAGGCATAGGCACGGTGCTGCAAGACAACCCCTTATTGAATGTGCGTGGTGTATCCACGCCGCGCCAACCGCATTTGCTGCTGGTGGACTCGCGCTTGCAAACCCCCTTGAATGCCCATCTGTGGGACACCCCCCGCACTGTGGTTGTCTACCACGCCACGCAAGACAAGGCCTTGGAAGAGGCGCTGAAGGCCAAGGGTGCGACCTTGGTGTGTTTGCCAGGTGCTGGCGAAAAAGTAGACTTGTCAGCCATGCTCCAAGACATGGGTCAACGCGCTTACAACGAGGTCCATGTAGAGGCTGGCCACAAGCTCAACGGTTCGCTGTTGAATGCGGGCTTGGTCGATGAGTTGCTGATGTATCTGGCACCCCTCTTGATAGGGCCAGGTCAGCCATTCGCCGCCTTATCCACACTTGTGCAACTCCATCAAGCCGCGTCTTGGCGCTTCTTCAGCCACACTGCTTTGGGGTCCGATTTACGCCTCTTGGCCAGACCGCTGCGCTGATCTGCCAAAATAGCCCCATGTTCACCGGCATCATCACCGGCGTGGGGCGCATCGCCGCTGTTCACGACCTGGGTCGTTCTTTGGATCATGGCAAACGCCTTGAGATCAGCACACCTGCGCATTATTTAGATGATGTGGGCCTCGGAGACAGCATTGCCCTCAACGGCGCTTGCATGACGGTCACCAGTTTCAATGCCGCACAAAACCTTTTCACCATCGACATTTCTGCTGAATCGCTGAACAAAACCGCCGGCTTGAACGAGGTGGGCACCCCCTTGAATTTAGAAAAAGCTTTGCGCGCCAACGACCGCCTGGGCGGACACATCGTGTCGGGTCATGTCGACGGCATGGGTTGGGTCCATCGCTTTGAGGAAATTGGCGAAAGCTGGTTATTGCAAGTGCTGGCCCCGCCCAGCTTGGCTAAATATTTGGCCTACAAAGGCTCCCTCACCGTCAACGGCGTGAGCCTCACGGTGAACCACTTTGAAGACCAGGAGCAGGGTTGTATGGTGTCCATCAACCTGATTCCCCACACGATTGAAAACACCGCACTGGGCCACTTAAAAGCCGGCAGTGCTGTGAATTTAGAAATAGACACCGTCGCCCGTTATGTAGAGCGCATGCTCAGTTGGGGCAGCACTTTGAAGGATTCTCCATGACACCACAGCACAGCACTGTGAGCATCTCCCCCTTGGCCGACATCGTCGCTGAAATGAAAGCCGGCCGCATGGTCATCTTGGTGGACGAGGAAGACCGCGAAAACGAAGGCGACCTGGTGTTGGCAGCCGACCATGTCACGCCAGAGGCCATCAATTTCATGGCGCGCTTTGGTCGCGGCTTGATTTGCCTCACCCTCACCCGCCAGCATTGCGAGCACTTGAAATTGCCGCCTATGGTCGAGCGCAATGGCACGGTCTACAGCACAGCGTTCACCGTGTCGATTGAAGCCGCGCAAGGCGTGACCACCGGTATTTCTGCCGCCGACCGCGCCCGCACCGTGCAAGTGGCCGTGGCCAAGAACGCCAAGGCCAGCGACTTGGTGCAGCCTGGCCATATCTTTCCTTTGCAAGCCGTGGAGGGTGGCGTACTCATGCGCGCCGGTCACACCGAGGCGGGTTGCGATTTGGCAGCCATGGCCGGTTGTTCTGCGGCTTCTGTGATTTGCGAAATCATGAAAGACGACGGCACCATGGCGCGCTTGCCCGACTTGATAACTTTCGCTGCAGAGCATGGCTTGAAAATTGGCACCATCGCCGACCTGATCGAGTACCGCAGTCGCACCGAATCTTTGGTGACAAAAATCAGCAGCCGAGCCATGACCACTGCACATGGCGAATTCAGCGCACACGCCTACAAAGATCTGACCAGCGACAGCGTGCACATGGCCTTGGTGCGCGGCAGTTGGAGCGCAGATCAATCGGTGTTGGCTCGCGTGCATGAACCTTTGTCGGTGCTGGATGCACTCGAACCCCAACGCCTTATGCATTCGTGGAGCTTGGACGCCGCACTGTCTCGGGTTTGCGCGGAAGGCGCTGGCGTGGTGGTACTGCTCAACTGCGGTGAAAGTGGCGAACAACTCTTAAGCCAATTTGAAGGCTTGGCCCGCTCAGCACAAGCCCCAGAGCGCGGGCGCATGGATTTGCGCACCTACGGCATAGGCGCGCAAATTTTGCGTGACTGTGGTGTGCACAAAATGCGCCTCATGGGCAACCCAAGGCGCATGCCCAGCATGGCCGGCTATGGCCTTGAAATCACTGGCTACCTCTCCAAGGAATGACATGCACCACCCCGATTTAAGCGCGACGCGTACCGACATGAATGGCAGCGCCCTGCGTATTGGCTTGGTACAAGCCAGGTTCAACCCAGACATCACCCACGCACTGGCGCAGGCTTGCAAAGATGAACTGCTGGTTTTGAAAGTTGCTGCTGGCAACATCCAACACATTCAAGTGCCTGGTGCTTTAGAGGTGCCGGTGGCCTTGCAAGCCTTGGCGCAAAGCCAGCAGTTTGATGCACTCATTGCCTTGGGCTGCATCATCCGTGGCGAAACCTACCATTTTGAATTGGTGGCCAATGCGTCGGGTTCTGCCATCACTCAACTGGCCCTAGACCACGGCTTGCCGATTGCCAACGCCATCCTCACC
>JABMMR010000297.1 GCA_013205525.1 Burkholderiales bacterium
ACAACACCACTTCAAGGCTGTAAACAAAAGCGTATGCCGTTCCTGAATCGACCACCAAAGCCATCAAGTCGCGAATGATACCGCCCAAGCCCATGGCCAATCCGGCGGCAGTGGCCTGCACAGCACCCCAAGCGCCCAAGGCCAAGCCCACCTGTCCTGGTGGTGCATGGTTCATGGTGGCGGTCAAAGTGCCGTGGCCAAACAAACCAGCGCCCACGCCAATGAATAAAGTGCCCAAAGCAAACAACAGCAAAGAAGCCTGTGGCGCAGAAATCAATACCGCTAAAAATGCCGGCACACCCACCAAGACGCCAGCTGCGGCCATTCGAAAAGGGTCGGCTCCTCGGTTGAGCACATTGGAAGCCCAAGCAAAGCCTGTCAAGCTGCCAAAAGCCAAGACAGCGGTCAAAAAGGTGGTGTCAGAGACGCTTAAACGTAAAATCTCACCGCCAAAAGGCTCTAGCAAAACGTCGCTCATACTGAAAGCCATGGTGCCCACGCCTACAGCCAACAATCGTCGTAAGGCGTTATTGCCTTGGCTAAATATCTTCAGAGCGGACACAAAATCGACATCTTTTTCATTCGGGTCGCCCAAGTGCTGCGTGCGGGCCTCTTGTTTCCACAAGGCGGTGATATTCAAAAGCAAAGTAGCAACTGCCGCGGCTTGTACCGAGCTAATAAGAGCACCGGGGGAAAAATCTTTAAGCAAATAGCCAAAAATCAAGGAACTGGCGATCATGCCCAACAACAGCATGAAATACATCAAACCCACCACTTTGGGGCGAGCTTCGGGAGGGGACAAATCGGTGGCCAAGGCAAGGCCTACGGTTTGGGTGGTGTGCATACCTGCGCCCACCAGCAAGAAAGCCACGGCCGCGCCCAAATGACCCACCCAATCGGGCGCACTCGCCGATTGACCCATGCGCCCCAAGACCAGCAAAGCAAAAGGCATGATGGCAAAGCCGCCAAACTGCAACAAGGTACCCATCCAAATATAGGGAACACGGCGCCAGCCCAATGCCGAACGGTGGTGATCAGAGCGAAACCCAATGAGTGCGCGAAACGGCGCAAATAAAAGCGGCAAGGCAATCATGACCGCCACCAATGCCGCAGGCACCTTCAACTCGACGATCATGACGCGGTTGAGCGTGCCAATCAGCATGGCCAAAGCCATGCCAACAGAAACTTGAAAGAGTGACAAACGCAGCAAGCGCCCCAAGGGCAAATCAACTGTTGCGGCATCGGCAAACGGGAGAAATTTCAGGCTGACATGGAGCCAAGAACGGGAGGATTTGGAGAACACGTTCATAGGAAGAATGGACCGGAATGACAAGCAATCCGGCCCACCCTAAATGAAAGAACTGAATTTAAGCCGTGGGTGTAGCGACGGTCTGTGTGACCGCTGCTGTCGCGGCGCTGCCATTCAGGAACTTCTTGACCCAAGTGGTATTGAGGGTCAGCGCCAAGTGCACCGAAAAAGATGCAATCGCGACTGCAGCGATAAAAATAGGAATGCCCACTGAGGGTCTGACCACTGTCCAAATTTTTCCGTAGATCATGTGGTGCTCCTTTTATTTCAGCCAAGGGGAATAGATGTACGCAAGCAAATGCGCCAGCGCGGCAATCATTCCAAAGATTTGAGTTCCCTGGATGAGGTGCCGATGAATCTCTTCTGACTCGGCTTCTGTAAGGCCTGTTGGGCCGACTCTGTCTGACATGTTGTTTCTCCTCGAAAGATCTTCACGTCCGTGCTGAACCCGCACGAGGGTTATTTATGACCCCCATGGCCACAAATTCTTAAAAACCCTTGTATCTAGATGTTATTTTAGATTGACACATTACTATGTCAAGCTAAATTTACAGTTTTAGGTGTTTACCATTGGGTTAAAGTGTTCAGCCCATCTAAGCTATTGAAAATAATCACTATTCCATGTACCTAGGCCGATTTGCACCTTCGCCCACCGGCGCTTTACACGCCGGTTCTTTGGTCGCAGCGTTGGCCAGTTGGCTGGATGCGCGTCAAAACAGTGGTCAATGGCTGGTTCGTGTCGAGGATGTGGACAGCCCGCGCTGCGTCAGTGGTGCGGCTGAGGGCATCTTGAAGCAGTTGGCTGCTTGCCATCTGTTGCCAGATGCACGCGTGCTTTACCAATCGCAAAGAGGCTTGGCCTACCAAGAAGCACTCCAGCGCTTGGTGGCCAAGGGTTGGGCCTACGCCTGCGCTTGTTCGCGCAAAGAGATTGAAGACGCGCAAGGCCAACGCCCGCGGCACAGCGCAGCCATCTACCCCGGTACCTGCCGCAACGGCCTGCATGGAAAACCTCCTCGGGCTTGGCGTTTAAATGTGCAGCAGGTGATAGACGATTTGAAACTCCCACAGCCTTGGGTCTGGCAAGACAGGTGTCTTGGCGTTCAACAGCAACACCTCGCAAATGATGT
>JABMMR010000298.1 GCA_013205525.1 Burkholderiales bacterium
CCGCCAGTGCGGCCACCAACATGGCCAACAAAGACACAGCCGGCGGCAAGCCCCAAGAAGCAGTCAGGGCTACCAAACTGGCCGTGACATAAGCGCCCAAGGCATAAAAACTGCCGTGAGCAATATTGAGGATTTTGAGCACGCCAAACACCAAGGTCAGACCCAGGGCGACGATGAACAGCCATGACGCATAGGTCACGCCATCAATCGCAATGGTGAGTGCTAAATTCATTGCGGCTTATTTTTTAGCGGGTTTTTTGTCAGCGGCTTTTGTCTCGCATTTGGCACCCGCAAAGCCCGACTTCAACCAATCTTCAGACTTCACATTCAGCGGTGGATTCACACACTCTGCGTCAAAGCGTTGGATATCGTTGAGCACCACCATTTTTTGGGCACTGTCCCACTGCGTGCGCCCAATGGCCGAGTCTTGAATGGCTTGCTGGCCGTTGGAGAGCGCCATGCGAATCTTGCCGCCTGGCGACATCCATTCGCTGCCGCGCAATGAGGCGGCCAGCACTTCGGTGGAAGGTTTTTTGCCGTTGTTGGCGGCCATGGCTTTTTCAGCCGCAAGTTTCAAGCCCATCAAGGCTTGTGCCATGCGGTAGGGCGCTTGCACAGGGTAGACGTTATTGGCTTTACTGTAAACATCCCAGAACCAGGTGTTCAAAGGCGAGGGTGGGGCCATCAAACCATACGCGCCGCGCGCACCCAAAATGGTGCCGTCGGGCATCTTTTCACCAAGACCAGGCAAAACATGGTCGCCGGCGGTCAACACCACTTGGGATTTTTTAAACAAGCCGCGCGGGCCGGCTTGCAAGACAAACGCCTGCAAATCGCCGCCCCACAAACTGGAGTGAACCAAGTCGGCGGGTTGCGACATCAAAGCCGAAATTTCGGTTCCGTACTGGCCTGCACCAAACTTGGGCAACTGGTCCACGCCGGCTTTGGCCTCGGGGTATAAATTCGCCATCGACAACTTAAAGTCTTTGCGCGAATCTTGGCCCCACGCATAGTCTTGGTTGATGAGGTTATAGGTTTTGACAGGAATGTTGCGCGCTTTCAAATACCGCGCTATGGACACGTTGTCCATGGTGGCGTGAGCGGCGGTGCGAAACACATAGCGAAAGCTGTTGTCTTCAAAAATACGTGGTGTTCCGCAGTCATACAAAATCAAAAACTTCTTTAGCTCTTCGGCCACCGGCGCCACCGCCAAGCAGTCACCCGAGCCTACATAGCCCACCACCACATCGACCTTGTCGCGCTCATACAGGTTGCGCAATTCTTGGACTTGCTTGGTGGCACCACCGGCTTCATCCACATAAATGACCTCGATGGGCAGGCCACCAATGCCAACCTTGTTGTAGGGCGCGGGGGCTTGGCCTTTGTTGAAGGCCTCGACCAAGACCTTGGCCCCATTGACCGCAGGTATGCCAAAACTTTCTGCGGCTTGTCCCGATAAAAAGCTGACGATGCCAATTTTGAATGTCTCTTGGGCCAAGGCGGCGTGCGCCCACAAAGCCAGCACAGAAGCGGCGATAGTGCGCCGTGCAAGGGTGGTGATCATGTTTGTCTTCTCCAGCAATCTGCGTTAATGAATATTCTATGAGCAGAAGTTTTTTTGTCTCTAAAGGATTACGCTAAACCGCAGATGTTTAAGCCGCACGCAATTTATCGATGATGCCGTTGAGCGCGTCTAACGAGCCAAAAGCAATAGCGAGCTCGCCCATTTCTTCCATTCGCCCATGGCGTTTGACGGTTTTTTTGATGCGTATTTCTACTTGCGCGGTGAGCAAATCGGCCAACTCTTCTTCCACCCGCTTTAAGTCGCGAGATTTTTCTTTTTTGGGTTTTTGCGAGACCAGCGCAAACTCTGCGCCTATTTTTTTGGCCAAGCTCTCGGCCTCTCTGACCGAGAGTTTTTTTGCGCTGATTTGATTGGCTGCTGTGATTTGCGCGGCCTTGTCCAAAGACAGCAAGGCTCTGGCGTGGCCCATGTCGAGGTCACCGGCCATCAACATGGTTTGAACCGCGTCGGCGAGGTTGAGCAAGCGCAACAGGTTGCTGGCTGCACTTCGTGAACGCCCTACCGCTTGCGCGGCTTCTTCATGCGTCAAACCAAATTCTTTGATCAAGCGCTGCAGGCCTTGCGCCTCTTCCAAGGGGTTGAGATCTTCGCGCTGTATGTTCTCTATCAAGGCCATGGCGGCCGCGGCTTGGTCGGGTACATCACGCACCAGCACCGGCACCTCACTCAAGCCGGCTAATTTGGCGGCGCGAAAACGCCTCTCGCCTGCGATGATTTCGTATTTGCCCGTATTGGCACCTGCACTCAATCGCCGTACCAAGATGGGCTGCATGATGCCTTGGGCCTTGATACTTTCAGCCAGCTCGTACAAAGCGCCTTCATCCATGCGGGTTCGGGGTTGATACACACCGGCCACCATATTGTCTAGCAACAGCACCGAGGGCGCGCCGCTATCTGCCGAATTCTGGGTGGTGACGCTGGCGGTTGGACCCAAGAGGGCCTCGAGTCCACGGCCTAGGCCTTTAATTTTTTTGGTTGCCATGCGTTGTCAGTCCTGTGATTTATAAAGTTTCGAGGCGCTCAACCAACTCTTTGGCAAAATCTATGAATGCCACGCTGCCTTTGGCGCTGGGGTCGAACACCAAGCAGGGCAGGCCGTAGCTGGGCGCTTCGGCCAAACGTACATTGCGCGGAATCAAGGTGTTGAAAACCTTGTCGCCAAAGTGCGC
>JABMMR010000299.1 GCA_013205525.1 Burkholderiales bacterium
GCCTTTATGCAGTGCTTGACCAGCGACTTGTTCAAAGATTTCCCCACCCTGAAATTTCTCATTCCCCATGGCGGGGGCGCTGTGCCTTACCACTGGGGGCGCTTTCGCGGCTTGGCGCAAGAACTCAAAAAGCCCTTACTGGAAGAGCACTTGCTCAATAATATTTTCTTTGACACCTGTGTCTATCACCAGCCCGGCATCGATTTGCTCAACACCGTCATCCCCGTGAAAAACGTCTTATTCGCTTCTGAGATGATTGGCGCTGTGCGTGGCATAGACCCGCGAACCGGTCACTACTATGACGACACCAAACGCTACATCCAAGACAGCAAGTTGCTCAGTGATGCGGACCGCCACCAAATTTACGAAGCCAATGTGCGCCGCGTGTTCCCACGCTTGGACGCACTTTTGAAACAGAAAGGTCTGTGACATGAATTACCCCCTTGGAACCGTCAAACGCCATATTCAGCGGGCTGACAGAGGCGCTGTGGAGCAACTCGGGCTTTACGGTGTGGCGACTGTGCATGAGGCCATGGGCCGCTTAGGTTTGATGCACACCGTCATGCGTCCCATTTACGCGGGTGCGCGGGTTTCTGGCAGCGTTGTCACGGTGCTCTTGCACCCCGGGGACAACTGGATGATGCATGTGGCGGCCGAGCAAATCCAAGCCGGCGACATCGTCGTGGCTGCCATCTCCGCGCCTTGTACTGATGGTTATTTCGGCGACTTATTGGCCACCTCCTTCATAGCCCGTGGCGCTCGCGCCCTCATCATCGACGCGGGTGTGCGCGATGTGGCCGAACTCACGCAAATGGGCTTTCCGGTATGGAGTCGAGCCATCAGCGCCAAGGGCACGATCAAAGCCACGCTCGGTTCGGTGAATGTGCCCATTGTTTGCGCGGGTGCCTTGGTCAACCCAGGAGACGCCATCGTCGCCGATGACGATGGTGTGGTGGTGGTGCCTGCCAGCATGGCCCAAGAAGTGGCCGATGCGGCGGCGGCAAGAGAGTCCAACGAAGGCGATAAACGCGCCAAACTGGCCGCTGGCGTTTTGGGATTGGATATGTACAACATGCGCGAATCGCTTGCCAAAGCGGGTTTGAAGTACATCGACTAACCATGAAAACCACCACCGGCAATTTCACGCCTACTGCGGGCTGGCTTGATTGGTTTGAAGGACCTGCCAAGCCGCGCTTTGTCTTGCCTGCTGGTGCGGTCGATGCGCATTGTCATGTGTTTGGCCCGGGTGCGCAGTTTCCCTATGCACCTGAGCGCAAGTACACGCCTTGCGACGCGTCTAAAGAACAATTGTTTGCGCTGCGCGAGCACTTGGGGTTTGCTAAAAATGTGGTTGTGCAAGCCACTTGCCACGGCGCTGACAACAGCGCCTTGCTCGATGCATTGAATCATTCCAACGGCAAAGCCCGCGGTGTGGTCACGGTGAAGCGCAGTGTGAGTGACGCCGAATTACAAACCATGCACAACGCGGGTGTACGCGGTGTGCGCTTTAACTTTGTCAAGCGCTTGGTCGACTTCACGCCCAAAGACGAATTGCTGGAAATCGCCCAGCGCATCAAAGCCTTGGGCTGGCATGTGGTGATTTACTTTGAAGCCGTCGACCTGCCTGAGTTGTGGGACTTCTTCACTGCCTTGCCGACTCAGGTGGTGGTAGACCATATGGGCAGACCCAATCTGGCGCATCCGGTGGATGGCCCCGAATTCAGTTTGTTCATGAAGTTCATGCATCAGCACGAGAACGTGTGGAGCAAAGTGTCCTGTCCTGAACGCTTATCGCTCTCGGGCCCCAAAGCTTTGCAGGGACAACAAAACGCTTACCAAGATGTGGTGCCTTTTGCGCGACATGTGGTGGAAACTTTTCCCGATCGTGTGTTGTGGGGCACAGACTGGCCACACCCCACCCTGAGGGACCATATGCCAGACGATGGTTTGTTGGTGGACTTCATTCCCCACATCGCGGTCAATCCCGAGCTGCAGCGAAAACTGCTGGTCGACAAC
>JABMMR010000300.1 GCA_013205525.1 Burkholderiales bacterium
AATCGAGCTCCTAATATTTGCGGCTGCGCCGTCAAATTCGGCCACACGGGCGTGACAACCACCACCTCGTCGCCCGCGTTGACCAAGGCTTGCATAGCCAGCATCAGTGCATTGACCCCGCCCGAAGTCACTGCAATACGGTTGCTGCTGATAGCTCCCCCATGTTTTTGAAGCATCTCTTGGCTGATGGCTTCTCGCAAGACCGGAAGCCCCAGGTTATGGGAATAAAAAGTTTCTCCTGCCTGCAAAGAATCTATGGCAGCTTGACGGATAAAGTCGGGCGTGACCTCATCGCTTTCACCAAACCAAAAAGCCAAGACATCACTTCGGCCCATGCCTGCATTAGCCAATTCACGTATCTTGGAGGCCTGAAGTTGTTGAACAGCTTGTCGCATCCATCATCCAATAAATTTAAGTGGGAGAACACATTTGAGCCAGCGGCCAGCGCGGCAACACATCAAAAGCATACGACGCACGGGCTTGTTCTATACCCGACTGCATTCTCATGCCCGCAGCCATGGCGATCATTGCGCCGTTATCAGTACACCACTCGGCTTGGGGGTAATGAACCACAGCACCCTTGGTACTGAGTGAGGCAGCCAACTGCTCTCGCAAAGCACGATTGGCGCCCACGCCACCTGCCAGCACCAAACGTTTCATACCGGTTTGTTCTAAGGCACGCAAAGATTTTTTAACCAACACATCCACGATAGCTGCTTGTGTACTGGCCGCGATGTCCGCTTTGTGGTGAACCAAATCATCACCAGATTTTTTGCATTGGGTCAGTACAGCGGTTTTGAGGCCAGCAAAAGAAAAATCTAAATTGGGCTGATACAACAAAGGACGGGGAAAAGCATAGGCGTCGGCTCTGCCGAGCGTAGCCAAGGCGGCCAAAGCGGGGCCGCCTGGATAGCCCAAGCCCAGCAATTTGGCCGACTTATCAAAAGCCTCACCAGCAGCATCATCTATAGTTTCACCCAACAACTCGTAATGGCCTACTGACTTGACCAGCATAAGTTGTGTATGTCCACCAGACACCAACAAAGCCACAAATGGAAACTGCGGTGGGTCATCGCTTAAAAACGGGGACAACAAATGCCCCTCCAAATGGTGTATGCCCATCACAGGTTTTCCCAAGCTTGCAGCCAAAGCACAAGCTGTAGCAGCCCCCACCAACAATGCGCCGGCCAGTCCTGGTCCTTGTGTGAAAGCAACCACATCGATTGACGACAAATCTTTGTGCGAAGAGGTCATGACCCGCTCGACCAGAGGCAAAACACGGCGTATATGGTCGCGACTGGCCAACTCTGGAACCACTCCGCCAAAAGCCTCATGCATGGCTGCTTGTGTATGCAAGTCCTGGGCAAGCAACTGCGGCCATGCCTGCCCATCCTGGGTCTGGACCAAGGCCACCCCAGTTTCATCGCAAGAAGACTCTATCCCTAAGATCAGCATGTGACTGAGTTTAGCCCTGCTTCATTTGCCACATAACCGTAAGTCATTTAACTTGTCAGACAATAGGTCCATGGGCATAGCGCATTTCATTCGAGAAATTGGACGGGGCAAGCAAGGGGCCAAAGATTTGAGCCGCGAGCAGGCTTGCGCTTTGATGACCGAAGTTTTGGGGGGGGCGGTCGAACCTGTGGCCTTGGGTGCATTCTGTATAGCCATGCGCATCAAAGGTGAGACTGCTGATGAAATGATGGGTTTTCTGGATGCCACCCAAAAACATTTGCACATGTTTAGCAACCCGCATGATCAACCCATTGTTGTTTTACCCAGCTATAACGGCGCAAGAAGACTTCCTTCGCTAACACCTTTGTTAGCTATCTTGTTGGCAAGACAAGGTCATGCTGTGCTTGTCCACGGTTGCAACAGTGAAGACCGCCGCTTGGCAACGGAGGATGTTTTTTTAGCCTTGGGCATTGAACCAGCTACACAGGTTGGTGCGATTGCAAAAGGAGAAGTGGTTTACGCCCCCACGCAACTTTTGTCCCCCGCAGTGTGGGCATTGCTACAAGTCAGGCGGCAAACTGGCTTGCGTAATTCGGCACACAGTTTGGTCAAACTGATGAATCCCATCAATGGCCCGCGCCTGCAAGTGGCCAGTTACACCCATCCAGAATATGCGGCTTCAATGCAGCAAACCCTTGAGCGCTTAGAAGCCCATGCTTTGTTGTTAAGAGGCACCGAAGGCGAACCCGTGGCTGACCCACGCAAAATACCCGTCATGAGTTGCTTTGTTCATGGACTTGCAGCCCCGCATTTAGAAATCCAGCCAGAATCAAACCATCTCACCACCGATATGCCCATAGCTATGAACGTCAAGCAAACAGCTGATTTCATTGCTCAAATGTTGGCCGGCCATATCCCTGTTCCCCACTCGATACAAGCTCAGACAGATCTCATCTCGCGTCTGTCTGCGGCCTGTATTGAAAATTCATTTTCTGTTAAATGCTCATGACACCTGCGCCACAAGCTGTGTTTGTTACTCTGGTGGGCGCTGGCCCCGGTGACCCCGAACTGTTGACCCTCAAAGCGGTGAAAGCCCTGCAACAAGCAACCGTCATTTTGGTCGACGACTTGGTTCACCCCGATGTCTTACAACATGCCAAGCCTCAAGCCCGCATCGTGCAAGTAGGCAAACGCGGTGGCTGTCAATCAACACCGCAGGCTTTCATCGAAAAACTGATGGTTCAAGAGGCGTTGGCTGGTGAAAATGTGGTCCGACTCAAAGGCGGAGACCCCTTGATTTTTGGAAGGGCTGGCGAAGAAATCGCTTATTTGCAATCGCAAGGTGTGGGGGTCAACATAGTCAATGGCGTGACCTCGGGGCTGGCTGCTGCCGATACCCTTGGCCTGTCACTCACGCACCGCAATTTCTCTCATGGCGCTGTCATGGTGACAGGACATTCGCCATCATCACAAACAGATATCACTCCCATTGACTGGGAAATGCTCGGACGCACAGCACATGCTTGTCACCTGACCTTGGTGATTTACATGGGAATGACCACAGCACAAGAATTACAAAATGCTTTATTGAAGTCCATGCCACCCAACACGCCCATCGCTGTCGTACAAAATGCAAGCAAAAGCAATCAACGCAGCTTGCTGGGCAGCTTGTCAGCATTGCACACATTGATACACGAAGCAGGCATGGGCAGTCCTGCCATCGTTTTGGTGGGCGATGTTTTACTTACCCTCCATGATTTCAAAAGTTTAAATAATCTCAGCCACGAAATTTATTCCATGGCCCGCGCGGCCAATTGAGTACAGAGGATAATCATGGCTTTAAGAATGGATATTGTCATGGAAGCAGAACGCATCAACCTCATTGGCAACCTACTCAGCGACTTGCAAACGCGAACTCTTGATCTTCGGGGGTATCTTTGACTTCGATGCGAAATCCGAGAGACTAAGAACTGTCAATGCATCCCTGGAAGACCCCAGCGTTTGGAATGACCCCAAGAAAGCGCAGGAACTGGGCAAAGAAAAAAAATCTCTCGACGACATTGTCTTGACCATAGGCCGCATAGGCCAAGAGATTGCCGACAACACCGAACTGTTTGACATGAGTAAATCGGATAACGATGAAGCCGGACTGCTCACCATAGAAGACGATACCCAAGGCATTTTGGCCGAGGTTGAAAAACTTGAATTTCGTCGGATGTTCAATAACCCCGCCGATCCCCTCAATGCTTTTCTTGATATTCAAGCAGGTGCAGGCGGCACAGAAGCCTGTGACTGGGCCAGCATGCTTTTGCGACAGTACCTGAAATATGCAGAACGCAAAGGCTTCAAAGCAACATTGGAAGATGAGTCTGCTGGAGACGTCGCAGGCATCAAAGGGGCTACTTTAAAAATTGAAGGCGAATATGCTTTTGGCTTATTACGCACAGAAACAGGCGTGCACCGCTTGGTACGCAAATCGCCTTTTGATTCTGCGGGCGGGCGACACACCAGTTTTGCCAGCGTGTTTGTATACCCCGAGGTAGATGATTCGATAGAAATTGACATCAACCCCGCAGATGTGCGTACCGATACATTTCGGGCCAGTGGCGCAGGTGGCCAGCACATCAATAAAACCGATTCAGCTGTGCGCTTAACCCATATACCCACAGGCATTGTTGTGCAGTGTCAAGACGGGCGAAGTCAGCACAGCAACCGTGATGTGGCTTGGAAGCGTTTGCGCTCGCGCATGTACGATTTTGAAATGCGTAAACGCATGGAAGCACAACAAAAACTAGAAGACACCAAAACCGATGTGGGCTGGGGTCACCAAATTCGCAGTTATGTGCTTGACCAAAGCCGTATCAAAGATTTGCGAACCAATGTTGAAATCAGTAATACCCAAAAAGTGCTCGATGGCGATTTGGATGCTTTCATAGAAGCATCCCTCAAGCACGGTGTTTAAAAATTGGTTCTCCCCGCTTGGCATGTTGAAGAAAATGAATCTGGAGAAAAATGATGCGTGAAGGACAAGCTGTGGTGACACGGCGTGAAGACTACCAAGCCCCTGGTTTTTGGATAGACGATGTTCACTTGGTATTCGATCTTGACCCAATCAAAACCCGCGTTCTCAACACCATGACGATGCGGCGAAACCCGCAAGCCTTGGCGCAGGCATTAAGGCTCGATGGCGAAGGCCTCAATCTCTCGCGTGTGTTGCTCAATGGTCAAGGTACAAGTTTCAAGATAGAGGGCGATCAACTGGTTTTGGAAAACATTCCCGAAGGAAATGAGCCTTTCACCATCGAGGTTTTCACGACCTGTAACCCCACCAAAAACACCCAACTCTCGGGTTTGTACCTCAGTCACCATTCATTGTTCACTCAGTGCGAAGCGCAAGGTTTCAGACGTATCACCTACTTCTTGGATCGCCCCGACGTGATGGCCCACTTTAGCGTCACTCTGCGGGCTGACCCTGCTGTTTTTCCAGTGCTTTTATCTAACGGCAACTTGGTTGAACAAGGCAAGCTAGAAGATGGAAGACATTTCGCCCACTGGGACGATCCACACAAAAAACCCAGCTATTTGTTTGCGCTGGTTGCAGGTCATTTGGTCTGTCGCGAGCAAAAAATTGTGTCCCGTAGCGGGCATGAGCATTTATTACAAATATTTGTGCGCTCGGGCGATTTAGACAAAACCGAGCACGCCATGAACGCTTTGATGGCAAGCGTTGCCTGGGACGAACACCGCTTTGGCTTGAGCCTTGATTTGGAACGCTTCATGATTGTTGCCACTTCCGATTTCAATATGGGCGCCATGGAAAATAAAGGCTTGAATATTTTCAATACCAAGTATGTATTGGCCAGCCAGGCAACCGCCACTGACCAAGACTACGCGAATATCGAAAGTGTGATTGGACATGAATATTTTCACAACTGGAGTGGCAACCGTGTCACTTGTCGCGACTGGTTTCAGTTGTCACTCAAAGAAGGCTTAACCGTTTTTCGCGACCAAGAGTTCAGTCAAGATTTGGCGGGCAGTGAATCTGCTCGCGCTGTGAAGCGAATAGAAGATGTACGCTTGCTTCGCACCATACAGTTTGCCGAAGATGCCGGCCCCATGGCGCACCCTGTTCGCCCCGACAGCTATATTGAAATTAACAATTTCTACACCGTCACTGTTTATGAAAAGGGTGCTGAAGTTGTTCGAATGATGCAAACCTTGGTAGGCCGAAAAGGTTTTGAGAAAGGTTTAAGCCTTTATTTCCAACGCCACGACGGTCAGGCAGTGACCTGCGATGATTTTGCACAAGCCATTGCCGACGCCAACCCAGATTCGGTGCTCGCATCGCATTTACCAAACTTCAAACTTTGGTACAGCCAAGCCGGCACACCCATTCTGGATGTCCACGGAACCTATGAAGAAGGCGCGCAACGTTTCACACTGCATTTCAAACAAAGTTGTCCCCCTACGCCAGGACAAGTCACTAAACATCCCTTTGTGATTCCGGTAGAGATGGGTTTATTGGGTGCAGATGGCAGTGTCCTCATTTCACACCAGCGCATCGTCCTCACCGAGACTGAGCAAAGCATTGTTTTTGAAGGCATACCGCAAGTGCCAGTGCCTTCGCTGCTGCGGGGATTCAGCGCGCCCGTGCGCTTGCTCTATCCTTATTCGGACGAAGATTTATTAGTTTTGCTTGCCCACGATACCGATGCTTTCAACCGCTGGGAAGTTGCTCAGCGCCTTTATCTCAACAGCATCATGCAAGCTTTGTCGTCCCTGACAGACCTTGCAGCCACCTTGCCTGATGCACTGATAGCAGGCCTGCATGCCCTGCTGAAAGACGAAAAACTTGATGCTGCTTTCAAAGAGTTGGTCTTGACTCTGCCTAGCGAAACTTATATTGCCGAACAATGCGATGTTGTCGACCCTCAACGCATACACGCCGTACGAGAGAGCCTGCGCAAGCAGTTGGCCATTGAGTTGTCACAAGATTGGGCCTGGGCCTATCAAACCCTGACTCCCCATGGACCCTATCAAACAGATGCCAAGGCCTGTGGCGCCAGGGCCTTGAGAGGTCTGTCTCTGGCCTATCTGTGCTTGCAAGAAAAATTTGTGCATGAAGATAAATGGGCTGCCCAAGCTCACCACGACTTCATGCATGCTGACAATATGAGCGACAGAGTCAATGCTTTAGCCGCGTTGGTCCATAACCACTGCCCCCAAGCAACGCCCGCCTTGTCGTATTTTTATCAACTGTTCAAGAACGATGAATTGGTGGTGGATAAATGG
>JABMMR010000301.1 GCA_013205525.1 Burkholderiales bacterium
TGATATCGATATTGGTTCGCATGATTCGCCCTCTCAATGTGTATTAAAAGCTTTAATCATACACATTACATTCGAAACACGCCAAAGCGTGTCTCGGGAATGGGCGCGTTCAGCGCGGCGGACAGGCCCAAGGCCAACACCCGTCGGGTGTCTGCGGGGTCTATCACGCCGTCGTCCCATAAGCGGGCGCTGGCGTAATAAGGATGGGATTGGTGGGCGAATTGGTCAAGCAAAGGCTGCTTGAAAGCGGCTTCTTCCTCGGCGCTCCATGTGCCGCCCTTGGCCTCGATGCCGTCGCGGCGCACCGTGGCCAAGACGCTGGCGGCCTGCTCGCCGCCCATGACGCAAATACGGGCGTTGGGCCACATCCATAAAAACCGTGGGTTAAAAGCGCGTCCACACATGCCGTAATTGCCTGCGCCGTAACTGCCGCCAATGATGAAGGTGAATTTAGGCACCTGCGCGGTGGCCACCGCGGTGACCATCTTGGCGCCGTGGCGGGCAATGCCTTCGTTTTCATATTTGCGCCCCACCATAAAACCGGTGATGTTTTGTAAAAACACCAAAGGAATTTTTCGCTGGCAGCACAACTCGATGAAATGCGCGCCCTTTTGGGCCGACTCGGAAAACAGAATGCCGTTGTTGGCGATGATGCCCACCGGCATGCCCTCTACATGCGCAAAACCACAGACCAAAGTCGCGCCAAAACGCGGCTTGAATTCATGCAACTCTGAGCCGTCAACCATGCGGGCAATGATTTCACGCACGTCATAGGACTTTTTGGTGTCGGTGGGTATCACGCCGTGCAACTCTTGCACGTCATACAAAGGCACACGGGCTTCTTGCACCGCCAGCTGAATGTGTTTTTGTCGGTTCAAGCGTGACACCGCTTCACGGGCCAAGGCAATCGCATGCGCGTCGTTATCGGCCAAATGATCCGCCACGCCCGATAAACGGGTGTGCACATCGCCTCCGCCTAAGTCTTCGGCGGAAACGATTTCGCCAATCGCCGCTTTCACCAAGGGTGGGCCACCTAAAAAGATGGTGCCTTGGTTTTTCACAATGATGGTCTCGTCGCTCATGGCCGGCACATAGGCGCCACCGGCGGTGCAACTGCCCATGACCACAGCGATTTGCGCGATGCCTTGCGCACTCATATTGGCTTGGTTGAAAAAAATGCGACCAAAGTGATCTTTGTCGGGAAACACATCGTCTTGGTTGGGCAAATTGGCCCCGCCCGAATCGACCAAATAAATACACGGCAAATTGTTTTGCTGGGCAATTTCTTGCGCCCGCAAATGTTTTTTCACTGTCATGGGGTAATAGGTGCCGCCTTTGACCGTGGCGTCGTTGCAAACGATGACGCAATCAATGCCGCTGACCCGCCCCATACCGGCGATCACGCCGGCGCAGGGCGCGTCACCTTGGTACATGCCATGCGCGGCCAAGGGGCTGAATTCTAAAAACGGTGTGCCGGGGTCGAGCAACAACGCCACCCGCTCGCGGGGAGGTAACTTGCCGCGCGCGAGTTGCTTGGCGCGTGCGGCCTCGCCCCCACCCAAGGCGCTGCGCTGAAGCTGCAAGCGTAAGTCGTCGACCATGGCCTGCATGGCTTGGGCATTGGCCAAAAAATCGGCCGATCGGGGGGAGAGTTGACTGGCCAGAACGCTCATTGCGTACTTAAATTAATTCCAGCGCCATGGCCGTGCCCTCGCCACCACCAATACACAGTGTGGCAAGACCTTTTTTCAAACCCTTGGCTTTCAAAGCGTGAAGCAAGGTAACGATGATGCGCGCGCCTGATGCACCAATGGGGTGACCCAAGGCACAAGCGCCACCATGGATATTCACAATCTCGTGCGGCACATGCAGTTCGTGCATCAGCGCCATGGGCACCACCGCAAAGGCTTCATTAACTTCCCACAAATCTACATCGGACACTTTCCAGCCAGCGCGAGCCAAGGCTTGCTGCGTGGCACCCACAGGTGCGGTGGTGAACCACTCTGGCTCTTGTGCAAAGGTAGCGTGGCTGGCAATGCGCGCCAAGGGTGTGCAACCCAGTTTTTTCGCGGTGCTCTCACGCATCATCACCAAGGCGGCGGCACCGTCGTTGATAGACGAGCTAGATGCCGCCGTGATAGTGCCGTCTTTCTTGAAGGCAGGCTTTAAGGTTTTGACTTTATCGAGCTTGACTTTGCCTGGGCCTTCATCAATCAAGACCACGCGCTCGCCTGTACGGTCTTTCACAGTAACAGGTGTGATTTCGGTGGCGAATGCACCCGAGATGGTAGCGGCCTTGGCACGCTCCACACTGGTCATAGCGAAATGGTCTTGGGCATCGCGGCTGAAGTTGTATTTGGCTGCGCAGTCTTCACCAAAAGTACCCATGGAGCGACCGGCCTCGTAAGCGTCTTCAAGACCATCCAACATCATGTGATCGTAAATTTTGTCGTGTCCCATGCGGTAACCACCCCGACCTTTGAGCATCAGGTAAGGCGCATTGGTCATGCTTTCCATGCCGCCTGCAATCAACACTTCTTGGCTGCCTGCGCTCAATATGTCGTGGGCGAGCATGGCCGCACGCATGCCCGAGCCGCACATCTTGGACAAAGTGACGGCTCCCGCGCTTTTAGGTAAACCGCCTTTGAATGCCGCTTGGCGCGCAGGCGCTTGGCCTTGACCGGCCATCAAACAATTGCCAAACAAAACCTCTGTAACAGCCTCGGCTGAAATAGCTGCACGTTGCACAGCTGCCGCAATGGCCACCCCACCCAAGTCATGGGCAGACAGGGCAGAAAAATCTCCTTGGAAACTGCCCATGGGTGTACGGGCAGCACTGACGATGACGATGGGATCTGACATACAAACTCCTGATTAAAAAACTATGGCACTGAGCGCAAGGCTGCGCGTTGAACCTCAAAGCGCTTGTCGGCTTCGTAGGGAAAGACATCATGCACATGACCATCGGCAATTTTCAACTTGTGTCCTTGCCAGAAACTTGCGTCCAACAATTCGGCATGGTGCTTCATGAATACATCTCGCACGCTTGGGTTTCCTAGCAAAAATGGGCCAAAGGTTTCAGGGAAGACATCATGGGGACCGACGTGATACCAAATCTCTCCGGACATTTCATCCTCTTCATTGCGCGGCGCGGGGACGGTGCGGAAATTGCAATCGGTGATGTATTCAATTTCATCGTAATCGTAAAACACCACTTTACCGTGTCGGGTGATGCCGAAATTTTTCCACAGCATATCGCCAGGAAATATATTGGCCGCCACCAAATCCTTGATAGCGTTGCCGTACTCAATCACAGCGCGCTCCATTTGACTTTTGGCGCGAACGTCGTCCAGGCCTGTATCAAAAGCTTCCTGTAAATAAATATTCAAAGGGATCATGCGCCTTTCAATATACGCATGCTTGATCAAGACCTCACTTTGCCCGTTATCGGCACGCTGGTAAATCTCGATTTGGCTGGGTGCAAATTTTTGAATCTCAGCAATCAACTCATCTTCAAATCGCTCGCGCGGAAAAACCACATTGCTGTACTCCAAGGTGTCGGCCATGCGGCCCACCCTGTCGTGCTGCTTCACCAACAAATATTTGCCTTGAATTTGCTCGCGGGTGGTGTCTTTTTGTGGCGGGTAAAAGTCTTTGATGACCTTGAAAACGAAAGGAAACGATGGCTGGTCGAACACCAGCATGACCATGCCTTTGATGCCTGGGGCGATGCGAAATTTATCGGTGCTGTGCCGCTGGTGGTAGAGCAAATCTCGGTAGAACAAGGTTTTGCCTTGCTTGGCCAAACCCAGTGCGTTGTAAATTTCTGCGCGTGGTTTGCGCGGCATCATGCTGCGTAAAAACTGCACATAGGCTGAGGGCACATCCATGTCGACCATGAAATAGGCCCGTGCAAAACTAAATAGTATGAGTAAATCGTCTTCGCCAAACAAGGCCGCGTCGATCAGCAGTTGCCCATTGTCGTTGTGCAAAATCGGCAAGGCGAATGGGATTTCTTGAAAACCATTGATGACCTTGCCCACCACATACGCGCCTTTGTTGCGGTAGAAAAGACTTGAAAGCACTTGAACCTGAAAGTTGGCCCTCAGCTTGGCTTGACCTAAGCGCTGTTTGACGTTGCGCAAAATATCGCTGGCATCGCGCTCAATGTTTTCAAAGTCGCGATGCAAATCGAAGTCGCCAATCATGCGCACAATGGTGTCATGCAAATTGACCTCACTGGGGTACCAAGCTTTGTAAGTGGGCTTGGCATCGGGTTCGGAGTTTTCGATGTACTCGGTGCTTACTGCCGGACGCACAAAAATAAAATCATTTTGAAAATAACTGCGGTCTAGTATTTTTGTGGTGACCGAGTTAAAAAAGGTTTCAGCCAATTCAGGTTGGAAATGGTCCACCAATAAACCGATGTAATGCAGTTTCACCTGCTGCCAAACTTCGCTGGCTTGCTCGCCGGCTTTGAATTCGGTTTCTAAACGACTTGAGCATTCTTTAACTCGCAGGTCGTAAAACTCTATTCGCTCGCGCTGAGCGCGTTGCTGACCATGCCAATCTTGGCTTTCAAATCGGCGCTTGGCTTGAGCTGATTCACTGCGAAACAAGTCATAGTGCCGGTTAAAACCATCCATCATGGCTTGGGCAATCTCGTAGGCCAAGGCAGAGTCAAGTCGCTGGGCATTCATTGACTATGTGCTTTCTAGAGGGCGATTTGTCGCGGATAGCGCTTGAATGCATTGCGAAACACATCGACCACTTCACCAGAGTGGCTCATGCTGACGTGCAAATCTTTCAAAAGTCCGTCGCTGAGACCGTATACCAACCCATGCACTTGAATTTTCTGGTCTCTTGCCCACGCGTCTTGCAGCACATTAGACAAAGCGACATTGCCCACTTGCTCCAGCACATTCATTTCGCACAACACGTCTTCCAATTCTTCTTGCCCTAAATGGTTGAGCCTTTGCCGATGACGCAATCGCACATCCTGCACATGTCGCAACCAGTTGTCCACCAAACCTATGCGCGTCCCCCTAGCGGCAGCGATGACACCGCCGCAACCGTAATGCCCCACCACCATGATGTGCTCTACACGCAAATGTTCGACGGCAAACTGAATGACTGACAAAGCATTGAGGTCGGATGGCACGACCACATTGGCAACATTGCGATGCACGAACACCTCACCAGGGTCAAGACCGACAATTTCATTGGCGGGCACTCGGCTGTCGGAACAACCAATCCACAGGTATTTAGGCGACTGCTGCTTGGCCAGTTTTTCAAAAAACCCAGGTCGCTCTTTGGCCATGCGGTCTGCCCAGTCTCGGTTGTTGGCAAATAAATTATTCAATGAACTGTTCATGTTGATTTGGCCTTTCAGGGTGTAGACAAGGACTTGGTTTGCCGTTTGGGCTTGGGTTTAGCTTGGTGTTTGGTGAGCAGTTGTCTGGCTTCGCGTTCGTGTTGCTTGACTTCCTCCAAATTGGCTTGGATTTCTTCCATCTGTGCCTCTAATTGTTGCCGATGTTGCGCCAGCACCTGCACGAACTTTTCCAGCTGCGGCGCAGTGTCACGTGGACTGTCATACATGTCGATGATGTCCTTGGCTTGCATCAAGGACAAACCCAATCGCTTAGCCCGCAAAGTCAATCGCAGCCGCGCACGCTCCCTGGCGCTGTAAACGCGATTTCTGCCACCTGGACCTTGACGCTCAGGCCGCAACAAGCCCATGTCTTCATAAAACCGTATGGCCCTGGTGGTCAGATCAAATTCTTTGGCTAATTCGCGGATGGTGTAGAAGGTCGCCATGTAGACAGTTGACGTTTACGTAAACGTTAATTATGAAGCAAAATGAACTTACTCATGAACCAACACGAAAAAGAACTTTTCTACCCCTTGGCGGATCACCTGCCGTCCTCACATGACATGACCGAGGTGGCGCCCGGTGTTTATTGGGTTCGCATGGCCTTGCCCTTTGCGCTAGACCACATCAATCTTTGGGTGCTGCGCGACAGTTACGAGGGTCGAGAAGGATGGGCGATTATTGACTGCGGCCTTGACCAGCCAAGCTCTCGCGAGCACTGGTTGGGTTTATTCAACAATGCATTTCAAGGTTTGCCAGTTCTTCGGGTCATCGTCACCCACTTGCATCCAGACCATCTGGGGTTGGCGCATTGGTTGTGTGACCATTGGAAAGTACCTTTGTGGATCAGCGCCACAGATTTTCATACGGCCCACACGCTGATTCACCCGTCTAACCCAAAGCACAGCGAACAATCGGTTTCTTTTTTGCAGTCGCATGGCATCACACAATCAGCAGTGCTTGAGGCTATAACACATCGAAATTTTCAGTTCAGCCACATGGTGCCAGCGCTTCCTAAGCAATATGTGCGTTTGTATGACGGCTTGTCTTTGAATATAGGCGGCCAAGCTTGGCACTGCATCAGTGGCTATGGTCATGCCCCTGAACATATCGCGCTGTATTGTGAATCTAAGAACGTATTGATCACTGGCGACATGGTACTTCCGCGCATTTCAACCAATATCAGCGTGTACGACAGCGAGCCTTTGTCCAATCCCTTGCAACTTTTTTTAGATTCTCTGAAAAAATTTGCCCACCTGCCAACTGACTGCTTATGTCTGCCCTCGCATGGCAAACCTTTTATCGGCGTGCACACCCGCGTAAAGCAACTGACACAGCACCATGCGGATAGGCTTGATGAGTTACGCGCGGCTTGCTCTGTCAGCGCCATGAGTGCTTTACAAGCCATGGCTGTTTTGTTCAAGCGCGAACTCGACGGTCACCAAACGATATTTGCGCTAGGCGAGTCTCTGGCGCATTTGCATTTACTTTGGTATCAAAATGAATTTGAGCGACTAGAAGGCCCCCTCATTCGATTCAAACCCACCGAGGCAAAACCTCGCCATTGAGCGCATGGCGACGCTGCTCGTAATCGGGCAGCAGCGAGCCTACGGTTTCCCAAAACTGGGGGCTGTGGTTCATGACCCGCAAATGACTTAGCTCGTGGGCCACGACATAGTCAATCACCTCTTGCTTGAAATGAATCAAGCGCCAATTCAGTCGAATACTGCCGTCGGCCGATGCTGTACCCCAACGTGAACTGGCATTGCTCAAACTCAACCGAGCCCATTTCACCCCCAGCAAAGGCGCAAAATGGTCCAGCCTTTGACTGAAATTTAATTTGGCTTGCTGCATCAACCAAGCCTGAACAGCATCTCGGATTTGCCCTGGCTGCGCATGCAAAGACAAAGCCACTTGCAATATCTTCACAGCTGTGTTTTCTGCTGAAACATCAGCCAAAACAGCACCGCCTTGTTGAAACTGGTGTTCGGGGTCAAGCCGCACCACCAAGTTCTCGCCCAAGAAAGGAACGGTTGCACCATCCTTCCAGTCGATGATGGTGTGTTGCATCTGCTTTTGCCGCTCTTGAGACTCTTGCAGTTTGCGAAGTATCCAAACGCTTTTTTCATACAGCACAGCTTCCACGCTAGAGACTGTGGCCCATCGGGGTGCGCGTACTTCCAGACCATCTGCACCGACAGACATGCCGATGGTTTTACGCTTAACTCTTTGAAATGCGTAGGCAATGGTGGTTTGCTGCAGCTGAATTTGTCGACTGGCTAAGGGGTGAATAAATGCTGCATCGCTGAATGTCTGCGCAGCCTTATGTTTGTGCTGTGGGCTCTCAACTTCACTGTGGCCATGGCTGCCTAACCAATCGAGCGCAAGCTGAACAAAATCACTCATCTTTTAGGCCGATACAGTTTCGTAGGCCTCAGGGTCGAGGCGATGCATTTCGTTTTCAATCCATTGCTGCACTTCTTGCATCATCTCTTCGGGCTCGCGTCCAGTGCTTTGAATCATCGGACCCACCGACACAGTAACAAGGCCCGGATACTTAACAAATGCCTTGCGCGGCCAACACCGCGCCGAATTTACCGCGACAGGAATAACCGGCACGCCTGTCTCGATAGCCAACCGGGTACCACCCGCTTTGTAGTTGCCCGCTTGCCCGCGCTCGATACGGGTGCCTTCTGGAAACATGATGACCCAAATGCCTTTACTGAGCAACTCTCTGCCTTGGCTCACCACTTTTTGAAATGCTTGGCTGCGCAATTTGCGGTCTATATGGATCATGTCCAAGCGTCCAATGCCCCAACCGAAAAAAGGTACGTACAACAATTCTTTTTTGAACACATACGCCAAATCACAAGGCATGATGACGGGCATCAAAAATGTTTCGTAGGTAGATTGATGCTTGACCAGCAATATCACGGGTTGATCCACCGTGGGTAAATTTTCCACGCGCTGCAATTCATAGCGCACACCCAATATATGCTTGGCCCCGCTGATCGCCAGACTTAACCAAAACACAGCCATTCGGTACAAACGATGGCTGCTCAAACGCAAAGCGGCACCCAGCAACATAGCCAAAGCCACAGGTATCACTGTGACCAACATCCAAAACATATGCAACAAAGATCTAAGCAATGACATCAAGCAGAACCGTTGGAGAAACTTATAGATTGTTTGACCATGGCGTTGACCAATAACCAGTCGGCAAAAGCAGCCAAGTCGGGGTGCACGCGTGTTTGTAGAGGAAAACCATCAGGCAATGCCAAGCCTGCATACTGCTCACCCTTGCCCGTTAAAACCAAGTGCGGCATACAGCCGCTGGCCGCCGCAGCTTGCGCGTCTCGCAAGGAGTCACCAACGGCATGTACTTCCTTCAAATCGACATTAAAGCGCTCACCAATTTGTTCGAACAAGCCCGGCAACGGCTTTCTGCACTGACAATGATCATCCGGGGTATGAGGGCAATAAAAAATAGCATCGACGCGTCCGCCGGCATTGGCCAAAGCTTTGTTCATCTTGTCGTGCATTTGATTTAAAGTGGCGACATCAAACAAGCCACGACCCAAACCCGACTGATTGGAGGCAATCACAACGCGCCACCCAGCATGGTTGAGCTTGGCAATCGCATCTATCGCACCAGACAGCGCCAGCCATTCTTCGGGTGACTTGATGTAGTCATCACTGTCTTGGTTGATCGTGCCATCTCTGTCCAAAATCACTATGGGGGTGTGCATCTGAATGCCTTCTTAATGGGCTAAGCGAGATAAATCGGCCACGCGATTCATGCTGTGATGCAGGTTTTGCAGCAAGCCTAAGCGATTGCGCCGAATGTCATCATCTGGGTCATTGACCATGACATCATTGAAAAATATATCAACCGGTTCTCGCAATACTGCCAAGGCTTGCAAAGACGCCGTGTAGTTTTGGGCCTGATAAAAGTCGTCCGCTTCTTTCACACTGCGTGTCATGGCTTGATGCAAGTTGAGTTCAGCCGGCTCTTTCAACTTTTCTGCAAAAAACCCAAGCGCGTCTTCTGGGGCCGCCTTTTTCAAAATATTCGTCAACCGCTTATTGGCGGCGGCCAACGCGGCGGCTTGCGGCATGGCGGCAAAAGTGCGCACCGCTTCCATTCGTGCGCCAATGTCCCCCAAACACTGGGGTTTCAGTGCCAACACTGCATCTACTTCTGCAGGGCTATAGCCTTGGTCTTTCAACGTGCCTGCCAATCTGTCCAGTATGAATTGATACAACTCTTCTTTGGCTTTCTCTACGGGCAAATCAAATTCCTTGGCGAACACGCTAAAACTGCAATCGAGCAGTTGATCAATTCGCATGTTTTTAAATGGCGAGCGCATCAGCAAGCGAATCACCCCCAAGGCTTGTCTGCGCAGTGCAAACGGATCTTTGTCGCCTGTGGGTAAATTCCCTATGCCAAACATTCCGGTCAAAGTTTCCAGCTTGTCAACCAAAGCCAACAAGCTTCCCACATCGCTTCTGGGCAAGCTGTCACCCGCAAAACGTGGCTTGTAATGGTCTGCTATGGCATGCGCAATTTCTTCGCTGTGGCCATCGTGCAAAGCGTAATAAGCGCCCATGGTTCCTTGCAGTTCTGGAAACTCACCCACCATGTCTGTCAACAAATCTGTTTTGGCCAGTTGGGCAGCAGTCACCACATGGGCTTGCTCGACTGGCGTCGCTAAAACGCTGGCCAACTGTTGGGCCATGCTGCTCACGCGCAGCATGCGTTGGTGCTGTGTGCCCAGTTGGTTGTGGTAAACCACTTTAGCCAAGCTCTCAACCCTTGACGCCAAAGTGTGTTGTCTGTCTTGGTTGTAAAAAAATTGTGCGTCTGCCAGTCGGGGTCGGACCACCCGTTCATTCCCAGTGATGACAGCACTGGGGTCTGGCGGTTGGATATTGCTCACCACCAAAAATTGATGGGTTAGCTCACCCTGTGGGTTCATCAATGGAAAGTATTTTTGATTCGCCTTCATGGTCAGGATCAAACATTCTGGCGGCACCTCTAAGAAAGACTTATCAAACTGACACAGCAAGACATTGGGTTTTTCAACCAAGCCCGTCACTTCTGACAATAAATCCTCGTCTTGCAAGGCTTGCAAACCTTGGCCCGCTTGAAGTGCGACTTGGCTTAGTTGAGTTTGGATCATGGCTTTGCGTTTATCAAAGCTGGCGATCACCGCCCCGCGCTTGTGCAAATCTTCTTCGTAGTCGTCTGCATGATCGATGTCGATGAATGCATCCATAGCCTCGAAGCGGTGACCCAGCGTGCGTCGTCCTGCGCTCAACCCCAGGGCTTTGACTGCGACGATTTGGTCCCCCAGCAAGGCTATCAAATGATGCACGGGTCTGACAAAGCTGACACTGTCCCAACCAGGCAAGGCACTGTCTTTGTCAAGCTGATATGTCATGAGTTTGGGAATCGGCATTTGGCTGATGCTCATATCAAGCGCCATTTGCAAACCTTGCGCTATCGTCACGCCTGACTGGGTTTGTGCCAAAAATAAAGCCATGGCTTTGCCATCGGTTTTTTGCTCTAGGGAAGCAATCTGTTCTGCACCCAAACCAAGGGACTGCATTTTCTTGAGCAAGGCAGGAGTGGCTTGGCCTTGAGCGTCTAGCCCGACGCTGACAGGCATGAGTTTGAGTTGAACCTGTTTATCTGCCGCCTTGGCAGATACCTCCGTGAGGTGCACGCCCAAGCGGCGTGGTGTTGCAAACGACGTTAATTTTGAATTGCTGTTTAACAGTCCCTGCTGCTCCAAGCTTTTATAAAGCCCTTGAGAAAATGCATTGGACAATGATGACAAAGCTTTGGGCGGCAGTTCTTCGGCTTGAAGTTCTACTAACAAATTGTGATTCATCTCAGGCCGCCGATTCTGTGATGTGCTTGACCCATTCTTTAGGTGCCATGGGGTAGCCAAGAGCCTCTCGACTTTTCAGATAACTTTGCGCCACATTTTTAGCCAAATTCCGTATGCGCCCGATATAGGCAGCCCTTTCAGTCACACTGATGGCTCCGCGGGCATCCAATAAATTAAAAGTATGTGCCGCTTTCAAGACCTGCTCATAGGCAGGCAAGGCCAACGACTGTGTCATTAAATAAAGCGCTTGCTTTTCATGCGCACTGAACGCTTCAAACAAAAATCCAGCATCGCTGTGCTCGAAGTTATAGGCCGATTGCTCTTGCTCGTTTTGTAAATACACATCGCCATAAGTCAGTGTGTCTGTCCATTTCAAGTTGTAGACATTGTCAACACCTTGTAAATACATGGCCAGTCTTTCCAAGCCATAGGTAATTTCGCCTGTGATGGGCTTGCAATCAATTCCACCGACTTGTTGAAAATAAGTGAACTGGGTGACCTCCATGCCGTTGAGCCAGACTTCCCAGCCCAAGCCCCATGCACCCAATGTGGGGTTTTCCCAATCGTCTTCAACAAAGCGAATATCGTTGGTGTTTAAGTTGAACCCCAGCGTTTCTAAAGAGCCTAAATACAATTCCAAAATATTTGAAGGCGCTGGCTTGAGCACCACTTGGTACTGGTAATAGTGTTGCAATCTGTTGGGGTTTTCTCCATAGCGCCCATCTTTGGGGCGTCTAGAGGGCTGTAAATACGCGGCTTTCCAAGGCTCTGGGCCCAGTGCACGCAAGAATGTTGCTGTATGCGAAGTGCCCGCACCCACTTCCATGTCCAAGGGTTGAAGCAAAGCGCAACCCTGTTGATCCCAGTAGTTTAGTAGTTGCAAAATGATTTGTTGAAAAGTCAGCATGATTTATTTAGTTTTTTTCATTTTAGTGACTCTTGGCTGTTGCCTTTGGGCGCTTACGGGTTGCCGCAAATAAAATGAGGATGGATAAACAAATTACCCACAAGGGCATCAGCCCCCAACGGCCTGCCCATCGCGCAAACCATGTCACTCGCCCATCACTGGCAGGAACATTGCCCACCAATACGGTTTGTGTATAGGGCTTGGCAACCGTTTGAATTGTTCCGACTGAATCAATAATGGCTGTGCCGCCTGAATTGGTTGCCCTGACTGTGGGGCGGTTCAGTTCTATGCTTCGCATACGTGCAATATTCAAGTGCTGTGGCACCACCACCGTGTTGCCAAACCAAGCAATATTGCTCATATTCACCAAGACCGTGGGCAGATTTGTTTCTCCATTGGTGAAACGCTGAGCTAACTCTTCGCCGAACAAATCTTCATAACAAATCTGAATCGCCAAACTTTGATTGTTCCAAATAAAGGGCTGTGGCCTCAGGGGACCGCGTATAAAGTCGGTGATGCCAAAGTTCACCAGTTTGTTAAACCATTTAAAGTAGCTTGGTACAAATTCTCCAAACGGAACCAAATGCTGTTTGTTGTAAAGATAATCATCTGCATTTGCCTGTAGAGCGATGGCTGAATTGCCAAAGCCCAGCTTCTCTTTGAATGTGGGAATACCAACAATGACCGCCTGTTTCCCAGATGAGAAATGCGTTTTTAATTTGTCCCACGCTTGATCGGGTATGTCTTTTTGAAGATAGGCTATGGCAGTTTCAGGCATCACCACTAAATCTGTTTTTGCTTGCAGGGCTTGGTCTACATACCAAGTTACTGCTTCCCGCTTGATTGGACTGTATTTCAATTCTTGCGCAATGTTTCCTTGCAACAAACTCACGCTGAAGGTGGATTGACCATCTGTGGTTGTCGATAACTTCCAAGGAATAAATATTACAGATATGCCTGCCAGCAAGATGGCTGCGCCAATGTATTTTTGGTTTTTTGTTTTTTGTGGAAACTTCTCGATGCTTGAACTAAAGCTCGCCGCCAAAAAGGCAGCCACCCAACAAATGCCATACACACCTACCCACGGCGCCAATATCACCAAGACACTGTCAATATGCGCATACCCAATAGCGCCCCAAGGAAATCCCGTGAAAAATTCTGCTCTGGCTATTTCAGCCAATGTCCAGCAGGTGGCGAACAATACGCCACTGAGCCATGGATTTGCATGCTTGCACTTAAAGTACAAACTGATGGTGAGCGCATAGTAAATGGCTAATCCGCCACACAGCAAGAGCATCGCAAGCAACGTTAAAGAAGCTGGTAATCCACCAAAATCATGCATAGATATGTACAACCACCAAACGCTGGCTATCAACCAGCTGGTGGCAAATACCCAAGCTTGAAAAAACCTCTGCTTAAGCGTTATTTCTTTATGTTGGGTAATTAAAAATCCTGCAAGACTTAGCACTTGCAAACTTGCGTTTGCCTGCCCACTCCAAGGTGAGGCTAATGCATATCCCTGTAATATTCCAAGCAGCGTAATGAAGCTGTAAATGTAGCTGTATGCTTTGAGTTTGACTTTACTATAAAGACTCACAGGCGAAGACGAAACCACTTAACCGCTCCTCCGCGTGCGTGCATGACTTCAAACTTCAGTCCATCAATAGTGAAGGTTTCCCCTTTTTGCGGTACATGCCCAATTTCATGTGCAATGAATCCACCCAAAGTATCAAACTCCTCTTCTTTTCCTTTTAATAAATCCACTTCAAATGCTTTGTTGATTTCTTCAATAGAGCAATGGCCTGCAATTCGATAGCTTTTGTCTGCCAAGGTATATATATCTGGTGTGCTGCTTTGTGTGTCGAATTCATCTTCTATTTCACCCACAATTTCTTCAAGCACATCTTCTAAAGTCACCAGTCCAGCTATTCGACCAAATTCATCCACCACCAGCGCAAGATGGTTTTTGCTTTTTTTAAACTCTCTGAGTAAATCTACCAAGCTCTTAGACTCCGGCACATACAAAACATTTCTTAACAGCGCTTTGATGCTGAAGTCTGGAGCTCTTTGAAGTTTATGCAAATCTTTGGAGTGGAGTACGCCAATGATGTTCTCTCGGTTTTCTTCAAATACGGGATATCTTGAGTGACCAATATCAATCACCTGATGAAATAAGTCGTCCCTGTCCATTTCAATATCAATCATGTCTATGCGGGGCGACGCAACCATGATGTCTATTGCTCGCATTTCGCTTATGCGCAAGACGCCTTCCATCATCAGTCGGCTTTCAGGGCCGATCAAGCTGTTTTTTTCAGCTTCAACCATGACCTCTAAGAGCATTTCTTTTGATTTGGGCCGAATTTGAAATGCCTTAACTATTTTGCTTCGCCAATTTTTAGGCTTTCGCGGCTTGGTATTATTTGTATCAGATGGTGGTTCCACTGGATTGCAGGCCTATAAACCTGCTTTTGTTGCTATGGCTTAAGGATACTGATTTTTTTCATCTTTATGGTTTTTAACTCATTTTTTTTTGATCTTCTCTATTTATGACCCCTCTTCTACCAGCAGGATTACATTTTTTTGAACGGGGCTGGCTTTCATCTAATGCTATTTTTCTAGACGATGGTGTTTCTAGCGTTTTAATTGATACCGGCTATGTCACACACTCTTCTTTGCTTATGACATTTCTTGCCAGTCATCTTCACGAACGCTCTTTGGACATTTTGGTCAATACGCATCTTCACAGCGACCATTGCGGTGGGAATCTTGCTGTTCAGTCACAGTTTTTTAAGGTTAAAACTTTTATTCCTTTTGCCTTTTTTGAAGCTGTTCGTGCTTGGAATAAAAATCTTCTTAGTTTTGAGGCCACTGGGCAATCCTGCCCGAGGTTTCAAGCTGATGCCAAGTTGCGTCCTGGTGATGTTTATAACTGGGCAAGTTTTCATTGGGAAGTTCATGCCTCTCCAGGTCACGATCATGATGCCCTGCTTTTGTACAACCCCGAACACCGCATATTGATATCAGCTGATGCTTTATGGGCAAATGGGTTTGGTGTTGTTTTTCCTGAAATTTGTGGTGGCACAGGCTTTGCAGAGGTGAGTTCTACATTGGATTTAATTGAGAAGCTCAATCCTAAGATTGTTTTGCCAGGTCATGGCCCTTTGATTGAGGATTTGTCAACCGCCATTTCTATTGCCCGGGCCAAGATTAAACGTTTTAAAGAGACTCCCTCTCTTCATGCCTCGCACGCTGCAAAAGTTCTATTGAAATTCAAGCTTCTGGAATGGCAAACAGTCGCTTATTCCGATCTTGGATTGTGGGCTCTAAATACTCCGTTGCTAATGTATGTTCATCAATCATTTTTTTCTTCAGTTCCCATGTCTATATGGATTGACGAATTAGTTTCTGAGCTTGTCAGCAAAAAAGTAGCGCGCATCGATGGTTTGAAATTACTCAATATGTGATTTGCAAAAACAAAAAGCCCAACTCTTTCGAGTTGGGCTTTCTGAGGGTGTAATAGCCTGACAATGTCCTACTTTCACACGGGAATCCGCACTATCATCGGCGCTGACGCGTTTCACTGTCCTGTTCGGGATGGGAAGGAGTGGTACCACGTCGCTATGGTCATCAGGCATAACTTGTTCTCATCATGACTAAGTCAAGATAAGGAATTCATAGAGTAAATCAGTTTTTTATTTTGAATGCGTCACTTGGCATAACAACCTTGAACATTGCTGTATCAAAGTTATAGGGTCAAGCCGCACGAGCAATTAGTATCAGTTAGCTTAACGCATTACTGCGCTTCCACACCTGACCTATCAACGTCCTGGTCTTGAACGACTCTTTAGGGGGCTCAAGGCCCCGGCA
>JABMMR010000302.1 GCA_013205525.1 Burkholderiales bacterium
AAGCAAAAAGCGTTTGAGGGCGTCCAGCGTTTAGTCAGGCGATTCGGTCATTTTGTGGTGGCCGTTCGGAATGCTCACCACCTGCAAAGACTTGCCGCTGTCTTTGGCTTGGTTAATGAGCGGTTGCGCGTTCTTAGGCGTGGTCATTTGATCGGCTTCACCCAACACCATCAGCACGGGGCAGGTGACGGCCGCCATGGCTAGCAAACCTTGGTCGTAGTTGTTGCAGGCATTGAAGCCGGTGTGAAACACATTCACTTGCTTGTTACTGGCCAAGACTCTTCGCCCCAGCGCCAAGCTCGCGCCAAAAACCCAAGAACCTGCGCCCGAGGGAGGTGCCAAGGTGGCGCGTGAAAACACATTGGTCATGTGCAAAGCCTTTTCAGGCTCGTTCAGCGAATCGTCCAGCAGTGCTTGCGACACCTTCATGGGGTAAGCCGTTCCCACCATCGCCAAATGGCTGATGCGCTCGCCCATGTTGGCGGCTGTTTGCAAGGCGATGAGCGAGCCAAAACTGTGGCCCACCAAAGCGGCTTGCTTGACGCCTTGCGCATCCAGCAACGCTTGTATGAAAACGGCCGCCTCTTGCACCGTGGCGGGTGGTGCACCTGCGCTTTTGCAGTGACCAGGGAGATCGATGGCCAGCACATTCCAGCCGTGGTTGGCCAAGTAGCGGCTTTGCAGCGCCCACACACTGTGGTCGCACAGCACGCCGTGTATCAGCACCACGGTGCGCTGCGCGGGGTTGAAGTCTTTGCCGCCGGTGTAGGCGTAGGTCTTGTGGCCGTTCACATCTGTATACATAGTGGCCTCTTTATGCTGCTTTTTCAGCAGCTTTCAAAGCCCGCTTCAAGTCGTCAATCAAATCATCGGCATCTTCTAGGCCGACCGACAAACGGATGGTGCCCGCACCAATGCCGGCCTGCGCCAAAGCCTCGTCGCTCATGCGAAAGTGCGTGGTGCTGGCAGGGTGAATCACCAGCGACTTGCTGTCACCCACATTGGCTAAATGGCTGAAAATTTTCAAGGCTTCAATGAAAGCTCGGCCCTGCGTGCGGGAACCCTTGATATCAAAACTGAACACCGAACCCGCGCCGCGCGCACCGCCCTTCAACAATTTTTGCGCCAAAGCATGGCTGGGGTGGTCGGGCATCAGCGGATGCCCCACCCGCGACACCATGGGGTGTGCCGCCAAAAACGTCACCACTTTTTCGGTATTGGCCAAGTGACGTTCCATGCGCAAAGGCAAGGTTTCCATGCCCTGCAAAATCAACCACGCCGAGTGGGGGCTGAGACAGGCGCCAAAGTCGCGCAAGCCCTCGCGTCGTGCCCGCAGCAAAAACGCGCCCACCGTGCTTTCTTCGGTGAAGACCATGTTGTGAAAACCGGCATACGGCTCGGAGAGTTCGGGGAACTTGCCGCTGGCTTCCCAGTCAAACGATCCGCCATCGACCACCACGCCACCAATCACCGTGCCGTGGCCGCTTAAAAATTTGGTCGCCGAGTGGTAGACCAAATCCGCGCCCAAAGAAAGTGGCTTGATCAAATACGGCGTGCTCAAGGTGGCGTCCACCAACAGCGGCAGGCTGTGGTCGTGCGCAATCTGCGAGATGGTGGGGATGTCAAGTACATCCAGTCCCGGGTTGCCCACCGTCTCGCCAAACAGCAGGCGGGTGCTGGGGCGAATGGCCGCTTTCCAAGCATCAATATCACCCGGCTTGACAAAGGTGGTGTCAATACCAAAACGGCGCAGGGTGTAATGCAGCAGGTTGTGCGAACCACCATACAGCGCCGAACTGGAGACGATGTGCGCGCCCGCGCCCATGAGTGTGGCAATGCTCAGGTGCAGCGCGGCTTGGCCGCTGGCGGTGGCGATGGCGCCTATGCCGCCTTCCAAGGCTGCGATGCGTTGCTCGAATACCGCGGTGGTGGGGTTGCTGATTCGGCTGTACACATGGCCGGCGCTTTCCAAATTGAAAAGTGCTGCGGCTTGGTCTGTCGACTCGAACACATAAGACGTGGTTAAGTGAATCGGCACGGCGCGCGCGCCGGTGGCGGGGTCGGGTTGGCTGCCTGCGTGCAGTGCAAGCGTGTCGAAATGGGGGTCGGCGTATCCGGTCATGGTGTTCTCGTTCCTACGGTGTACCA